>DATKVW010000163.1:0-13484 GCA_035529875.1 Dehalococcoidales bacterium
TGGCGCCGACATAGGTGGTGTCATCGTCCGAAGTAGCTTCATCCACGGCTGCCCAGTTGGCACCCGTATTGGGGGTTAGGTTAGTCTCATCCCCGGCAGAACCCGGTCTGATGGTGACCGTATCCGGCGCTGCTTCAATAAGGTAAGGTAAAGCAATGAAGGCAGCCAAAACCAGCACCAGAGCTAAACCCATTACCAGGTGCCAGCTTTTTAGCCTATTTTTTCCTTTTGATATCGAATATTCTCTAGAACTCACTGGCAATATTACTAATCACTTCTTCCTAGCTATTCACTACCCCCCGTCTGTGTTCTCCTCTCTAACCAGAATAGTACATCTTTGATTATCAAATTATACTGTCCGACTAATTATTTAACAACGGTAACAATGGCATCGGTGGATGTCTCGTTGCCAGCGTAGTCATGGGCAGTAAGCCGGATAGTATAGGTGCGACCATCCTTGTCACCGCCACCGCAATACGCCTCAACTGAGACTGTCCCGGAAAGCTCACGACCCAAATCCTGGTCCCAAACCCCATATTCGTCAATCAGGACAGTATTGGTTCCGGCATAGGGCAGACCGGAAAGCGAGTCCTCAGCGGTACCGCTGTAGTCAACCGGCACCATGTTACCTTTCTTCATTCTGTTAATCAGGGTAGGGTCAACAGTCTCGGTCACGGCAGGTGGTGTCTTGTCAATCTTAAATTGGGCAAAGTCCGGCGGTCCTTCGTCATTGCCGGCGCTGTCCCATGACCTGGCTAATACCAGAAAACTGGAACCCTCGGTGGTGATGGTGAAGGGTGAGGTATAGGTATTCCAGGTTTCGCCACTGTCCAGGCTGTACTGGGTTTCAGCTACACCGGAGCCACCATCATCTGTAGCCGTAAGTGTTACTTCTACATCGGACACATACCAGTCATAATCCCCCATAGTGCCGCTCAGGGATATGGTGGTGGTAGGGGCACTCTGGTCTGGCGGCTCGGTGAAATTAATTGCCAGGTCAGCATTTACCATCCCGCAGCCGACCTGGGTGTCCCATCCTGAGTCACCCAGGTCTTCCACCGAGTCTCTGAGCCGGTGTCGGACATCAACATTGTTGGTCATACCAGAGGCAACCAGCAGGGCAGCCACGCCAGCAGAATGGGGTGACGAAGCTGATGTAGCACTAATATAACCGTAGCCACCGCCCATGGCAGTTGAGTATATGTTAACCCCAGGTGCTACCAGTTCCAAAGCATAGCCAGTACTGGAGGAGGTATATCTACTATCCTGCTGGTCAGTAGCTCCCACAGCAATAACCGGCTTGTAGCGAGCTGGAGCCCATACATTATTTCCCTCACCACTGGCATTACCTCCGTTACCAGCACCAGCCACTACGACTATACCAGCATCGTAGGCATTACCCAATGCCTCTATTAATGAAGCTGGCCATTCCATTGAACCGCCAAAACTCATATTCATTACCTGCATATTGTTATCCACCGCCCACTCAATGCCACTGAGGATGACGCTCATAACGCCGTCGCCGTTCTCATTCAGAACCTTTACCGAATAAAGAGACGCCTCAGGAGCAACACCGATAACCCCAATATCATTATCCAGTGCCGCCACAATGCCGGCGACACGCGTCCCGTGCCCGTTATCATCATCACCATCAGTTGTTCCGGGAACGAAGGTAACATTGTCCGTCACAGCCAGGTCGGGGTGGTCAAGGTCAATACCGGTATCGAGAATGGCTACCTTGACACCAGTCCCTTTATTGGAAGGATGGACTAACTCCGCATCCACCCGGTCAACTCCCCAGGGAAGCACCTCTTCAGCAATACATCCTGAAATTTGAGTATCCATCTCAACAAGCCTCACTCTGGGGTCAGCACTAAGCACGTCAAGCTTATCTACCGGTATAGTGGTAGCAATGGTAGGGACAATATGATAGACAGCCCCAACCGTGCCACCGAGATTTTCAATCAGCTCGACCTCATCAGACCCTGGTGAGTCGTAGAAAGTTACCAGCACATCAACTGGCTCAGGAGATTCAGCTTGAACCTGGGCTACCGGTCCCAAGGTCAAGCCAGCAAGTATAACTACAATTGTTAACAACCGACCAAACTTACTTTTGAACATGATTAACCTCCCGTATAGATTTCTATGTAAAATCAAGTAAACGCAATGAAGCTGTTAATGTTGATAAATAGGGATGGCACTCCCAGCTACCTCAAAGTTAACCTCCACCATGTAGCCAGCAGCGCCATAACATCAAATAAGGATAGTTCGTGGACTGCTTGACTTTTCAGCCAGCCCGTCTTCAACCGTATAAATAATCTCTGTTAACGTTATGTTAAAATATCTAATTTTAACCAGATTTTAACCAGTAACTCTTTCGCTGTCAATAGCCATTTAACTCCAAAAAGGCTAGTAATGTAGTACTAATCGACTGTTTTATATGGCGGTAATGTTAATAGCTTAAAAAGAGAGGGGGTTGTTTTTGCTTGAGGTTAGCCTATCTGAGCAAGTAGCCTCAAAACAAGCCCAGCCCTTTCAGGCTGAGGTATTTTTTCATACCTCAGCCCCTCTCCTTTGAAGACCGTTTACTAACCTCATCCCCTTAGATATTGGTTAGCAACCTATCCCCTTTATCCCCCTCCCTTGGTAAGGGAGGGGGAAATAGTTTTGAAAGAGAGGCTAGCGTCCCTCTTAGACTCTCTCTAACCCAGAATGGTGATTTGGAAGGTTTAGAGAAGGCACTCCCCAGAAGGGTGAGTTTCTTTAATAATAGTTTGACCTATTCGGGGAGTTTAAGAGGGGCTGGCACCCCTCTTTTCTTTTTCTTCCCCTTCCCCTTCAAAGGGGAAGGGGATACAGGGGATAGGGTAGATAAACAATCCTCAAAACAAGCCTTTGCCTTTTAGACTCAGGTGGTTTTTATCGCCGATAATAATGTGGTCTAGAACATCTATACCCACAATCTCCCCGGCCTCAGCTAACCTTTTGGTTAGCTTTACGTCATCCTCCGAGGCTTCAGGGTCGCCTGAGGGATGATTGTGGACAAAGATGACCGAGGCGGCACTGGCTGATATCGCCTCTTTAAATGCCTCCCTGGGATGGACGATACTGGTATCCAGACTGCCAACTGAAATTTCAGAGACCTTTATCAGATGGCCTCTGGTATCCAGCAGAATTGCCAGAAAATACTCCTTCTTTTTACCCCTTAGCCTGCCCCTTACCAAACCCACCACATCTTCCGGGGTCTTCACTATTGGCTTGTCTCCAAGCTCAGCATAACCCTCAAGGCGGTTCGCCAGCTCAAAGGCGGCTTTAATCTGGGCTGCTTTAGCCAGTCCAATCCCCTTAATCTGAGACAGCTCCTCCACCGAGGCATCGGCAATTCCTTTAAGATTACCAAAACGGGATAACAGTCTCTGGGCAGTTACCATCACCGACTCCCCGGAAATGCCACGACCCAGAATTAAAGCCAGAATCTCCTGAGCTGACAAGGCGGATATACCAAACTTCTGCAACCTCTCTCTGGGTCGTTCCGAAATGGGCAAATCATGGATGGTAAACGATTTCTTCATTAATCCCGCCTCCATGCCCGACTCTCTGCACTGCCACACCCACAGCTAAGGGCAACCCGGTAACCAGGGCAGTCATTACCACAATCGGGACGGGATGTACCCCGGTTGTTGCCACCTCGGTTGGTTGGTATTGCTGGCTGATTTGCTCCCGCCATAAAGCATCCAGACCATCCATACCAAAGCCATAAACTTTTTCCAGAGCCTGGTCATAGCCGGTGCCTTCTCTAAAGGTATTCAGCAGCTCCAGCATCTTGCTCTGCCCGTAATTACCAATAAGAAATTCCACCAGACTATAGCTCTGGGCATAGGCCAGGGTTGCCTGGCTGGCATAGGCGGAAAAGGGAGATGATAAGCTACGCACCGTGATAAGCCTATCTTCCGCCGCTGCTCTATAGAGCGCGTCGACAAATTGTGGCTCCAGTGCTCCCTCGGTACTCATGGCTAAACCCTCATCAAGCCAGGTAGGCAGGTCATTGTAAGGATTAAGAGTCATTTGATGGATAACCAGATGTGTCAGCTCGTGAGCAATTGCCCTTTTCCCCCAGTCAAGATTTTCGGGAGATATGCCAATAGCAATGGTATCATACCGGGTAAAGGCTACCCCTCCCGTCCACTCCTGGGGATAAATCATTGCCCCCTGTAAATCCTGAGCACTGGCGTAGGCATAAATTTTAACCAGCTCATCAGGGTAGGCACCGGTATTCTCCAACAGCCGAACCAGTGCCTGTTGAGCCACCGCCATTAGCTCCCGGGCAAAGGAATTGTCCCCCTGATACCAGTATATGGTTACTTCGCCCTCAGTCAGGCTAAGCCAGGGGTAACGGACATCATTAAACTGGACCTGACAGGGAACCGTCTCCACCCTACCACCACTGGCATCCGCTACTGTCCACCAGTAGGTTATCATTGACCCCGGAGGCAAGCCGCCCGTTTTCCTCATATCCCAGGTCCACTCCGCATCAACCAAGGTACCGGGCACGAATTCAATATAGACCTCGCTGGTTACCCGGGCAAAGCCCGCCCGGTCAATCATATAGTGGAGGCGAATATCGGTAATATTGGCATTGCCCTGAGCGGACAACCTGAAACTGAGTTGAGACGGAAAGTCTGCCTGAGCCGAACTATCCAAAATTACCGGCTCGCTCTGGGCTTGAGCCAGACCGGGACTCAATAAAGCCAGAAACAGAAAAATAACTACGGTTAATATACTTATTTTCTTAATCATTCTTCCTTACCCAAAGTTACTTCGAACCCCCTCTCTTACCTCACTCCCCCCTTCCCTTAATAAGGGAAGGGGAACAGGGGGATAGGTTGCAAACTTTCTCCGTACGGTAAATTAGTAACTTGAACTTGGGGGCACTCACTAAAGCATCTATTCCATCACGGCCATAAGCTTCACCACCCCAGGCTTTCAGCACATTTATGACTGCATTTTTGCAGTATCGTTGATGAAGTCCCCCAATCATAGCGCACCCTTTTTACCCATATTAGACCGGAGATAAGCGGTCAAGAAGTCATCAAGTTCACCATCCAGTACCGCCTCGGCGTTACTTGTTTCATAATTGGTCCGGTGGTCTTTAACCATCTTATAGGGGTGGAGGACATAGCTTCTAATCTGATTGCCCCAGCCAGCAACTATACGCTTCCCCTTAAGTCTGGCTCTCTCTTCAGCCTGTTTCGCCAGTTCCAATTCCAGCAGGCGAGAGGTAAGTATTCTCATGGCAATTTCCTTGTTCTGGTGCTGGGAACGCTCACTCTGACAGGTAGCCACCAACCCCGTGGCAAGGTGAGTCAACCTGACAGCACTGCTTGTCTTCTGCATATGCTGTCCCCCCGGTCCGCTGGACCGGAATACCTCCACCTTCAATTCATCAGGCTCTATCCTGACATCAACATCGGCTTCAGCTTCAGGCATAACCTCAACCAGAGCAAAGGAGGTATGCCGGGCATGGTCGGCGTCAAACGGGGAAAGCCGAACCAGACGATGCACACCGTGCTCCGATTTTAAGTAGCCACAGGCATAATTGCCACTAATCTCAATAACCGCACTCTTTATCCCCGCCTCCTCCCCAGAAGACACATCCAGCACCTCAGCCTTATAACCACACCGTTCCGCCCAGCGAAGGTACATCCTCATTAACATCTCTGCCCAATCCTGAGACTCGGTGCCTCCAGCTCCGGCATGAACCGCCAGGATGGCATCCCTACTGTCATACTCACCGGTAAACGCCATCTCCAGCTCCAGCTCGTCAAGGCGGGAGGTCACCTTCTCTATCTCAGACTGAATCTCTGTAATAAGCGAGGCGTCGCCTCCTGCCAGAGAAGCCAGTTCAGCAATGTCAGCCACCTTTGTCTCCAGTCCCCGCCACTCCACCGCCATCCCCTTCTGCTCAGCTAACCGGCGCATAACATTTTGTGCTTTAGTCGGGTCTGACCAGAAGTCAGGCTGGGCTGACTGCTTTTCCAGAGCGGCAACTTCTCTCTCCCTGGCAGCGATGTCAAAGATGCACCAGCGCCATAGCGACTCTACTCTTTAAATTCTTTAGTTTATCCGTTAACTCCTGCATCTATACTCACCATAATAACCCTTTTATCCAAAAAGTCTTTTTTGCTGTTCCTCCCGAGGTGAAGCAGTGCTTACCGGCTTTAAACTCCCACCTGCCGCCAGGTGAGCCAGCCGCGACGGCTCAGGTAAACGATAACCCCGACAGCATTGTAACACCCAGTGGATGGCATTCTCCAGGTCAATCTTATGACCTATGGAAACATAAACCGGCTTTACTCCGAGCTTGGTGCGCAGCGCTGCCCCTATAGTCTCACCATTATCTGTTACCTCGGCATAACTGCCCGGTTCAGTACCCGGTGTCTGGTGGGTGCCACATAGTAGCGATTTAGCACAACCAATGGTTGGCGTATTTAAGAAGAGTCCTAAATGGGAGGCAAGTCCCATCCGCCGCGGGTGAGCAATCCCCTGACCATCAACCAGAATAAGGTCAGGGGTAATCTCAAGCTGCTCGCAGGCAGCCAGAGTCAACGGCGATTCCCTGAAGGATAAAAGCCCGGGGATATAAGGGAAATCGAGCTTGCCACGAACTACTTTAGTTTCCACCAGTCTCATTTCAGGATAACTCAAGATAACTACCGCACCGGTAGCCATCTCCCAAGCTTTACCTACAGCTATATCCACACCAGCAATGAAACGAGGGCTGGTGACATTACCACTTCGGGATACCCGTGATGCCAGTCCACGCTGCATATCCAAAGCTTCGGTAACGCTCAACCGCCAACCGTGTAACTTTTCTACTTTCATACTGCGATTATAGTCCCAAACTGAATCCCCTGACAACCATATTTAACCAAATTGTTTACCAACCCTATCCCCCTTTTTGGTGAAATCATAAACTCTAATTTCTAAATTCTAAACAAGTTCAAAATACTAATCACCTAAACCCAAACATGTAGATTCAGGATTTACTTCTAGAAATGAGTTTACTAAACCCTATCCCCCTTTGTCCCCCTTCCCCTTATCAAGGGGAAGGGGGAGGGAGTTATGTAAGAGAGGCTTCGCCTCCCTTTGACACTCCGATTAAATAAGCTCCTATCATCAAAGGAGACGGGGAGAGATTATAGAGAGAGGCATTAGCCCTTCTTCTATTTACCCCTTTGCAAGAACAGCTATGCGGGGTGTCTAAGAGGGGCGTTAGCCCCTCTTTTAATATCTCTTCCCCCTCTCATTTAAAGGAGAGGGGGATTAAGGGGGTGAGGTTGATAAGTAATATTTAAACTACTATTGACAGCCCCCGTAACTATAGCGCATAATAATTTTATTATGGTTAAGATTAGGTTAAGAAGAACAGGAGCTAAAAAGAAACCGAGCTACCGGTTGGTCGTAGCCGATTCCCGTGCCCCCCGCGATGGGGCATTCATTAGCATTATCGGACACTATAACCCCCTGACTGACCCAGAAACAGTGGTTATAGATGAAGAAAAAGCATTAAGCTGGCTGAGGCAAGGAGCTCAACCCACAGCTACCGCCAATAGATTACTATCAAAAGCAGGCATCATAGAAAAATTCAAAACATCTAAGGAGAGCACATGAAAGAACTAGTTGAGTACATCGCCAAATCTATTGTCAACGCGCCTGATGATGTGGTCGTTACTGAAGAGGACGACGAACAGGGGAAAATCCTCAAACTGCAGGTTGCTGATGACGATAAGGGAAGGGTCATTGGCAAGCAGGGCAGGATAGCTGAGGCTATGCGCACCTTGATTAGGGTAAAAGCAGCCAAACAGGGTACCAGAGTTACTCTAGAGATTCTCTAGAGTAACTTTGAGCTAGAATTTACCAGCCAGACGAACTTTAAGCCTTCTTAAAGCTAGCCAAGATGGCAAGCTGAGGTGAGGTTTTGTTGTTTCTCAAGCCTGAGACCTTCTCTTCCTCTTTTCCACTACTTTGAGACGTGTAAGAGCGCGACGTAGCGCTGCCTCAGTTCGGGTAGCATCTATCTCAGGAGGATGGTGTTTGAGCGCCTCTTCGGCGCGACGTTTTGCCTCTTCAGCCCGAGCTATATTAATTTCCTCAGCCTTCTCGGCAGCATCAGCCAGAACAATAACCCGGTCTGGTCTCACCTCAAGAAAACCACCGTGAATAGCCAGGGAAAACTCCTCTCCACCCTTCCTCACCCGTAACTCACCCATCTGTAAGGTAGTCATTAACGGGGCATGGTGGGGCAAGATACCTAATTGCCCCTCACTGCCGGGGACAATCACCAAATCCACATCACCAGAATAAATCACCCGCTCTGCAGTAACAACATCCAGTCTTATGGTAGCCATTAATCACTCACCCCTATAAACTCTTGGCTGCTTCTACCGCCTCCTCCACCGTACCCACCATATAAAATGCTTGCTCTGGCAGGTCATCATGTTTCCCTTCCAGAATCTCTTTAAAGCTGCGTACCGTTTCTTTTATCGGCACATACTTTCCCTTCCTGCCAGTAAAAGCCTCGGTAACAAACATTGGCTGAGATAAAAATCTCTGTATCTTACGAGCCCGAGACACGGTGAGCTTATCTCCCTCACTAAGTTCTTCCATACCCAGTATCGCGATTATATCCTGAAGGTCTTTATAGCGTTGCAGAACTCTTTGCACCTCCCGAGCCACCCGGTAATGTTCCTCGCCAACCACTACGGGAGTGAGTATGCGTGAGGTCGAAGTCAGCGGGTCTACTGCCGGATACAAGCCTTGCTCAGCAATTGACCTCTCCAGAGCAATAACCGCATCAAGGTGACCAAAAGTGGCCACCACGCCGGGGTCAGTATAATCATCAGCAGGGACGTAAATAGCTTGGAAAGAGGTAATGGAACCCTGCTTGGTGGAAGTAATCCTCTCTTCCAGCTCGCCTATTTCCGTAGCCAGGGTAGGTTGATAACCCACCGCCGAGGGCATACGCCCCAGTAGAGCCGATACTTCCATACCAGCCAGGGTATAGCGATAGATATTATCAATAAACAGCAGAACATCCTGATGTTCAACATCACGGAAGTATTCCGCCATAGTTAAGCCAGTTAAACCTATGCGAAGACGAACCGCCGGAGGCTCGTTCATCTGACCAAAGACCATCACCGTCTTATTAATCACGCCTGAAGCTTTCATTTCATTCCACAGGTCATTACCTTCTCGTGACCTTTCCCCGATACCGGCGAAAACAGAAAAACCTCCGTGCTCAGTGGCAATATTACGAATAAGTTCCATAATAATAACCGTCTTACCCACGCCGGCACCGCCATAGGCGCCTATCTTACCCCCTCTGGTAAACGGAGTGATTAAGTCGATGACCTTAAGCCCTGTCTCCAGTATCTCGGTGGTTGTCTCTTGCTCTTGAAACGACGGAGGCAGGCGATGGATGGGCCAACGCTCCTTAGCTTTAATCGGACCGAGGTTATCTATGGGCTCTCCCATAACATTAAACAGTCGACCCAGCGTAGCCTTGCCTACGGGCACACTGAGAGTCTTACCGGCATCTACAGCTTCTGCCCCCCGCTCCAGCCCGTCCGTAGGCGACAGGGCCAAGCACCTGACCCGGTTGTTGCCGATGTGCTCCTGAGCCTCAAGTACAATCTTGCCGCTATCCGTTGCAATCTCCACGGCATTATAAAGTGCTGGTAGTTTATCAGGAGGAAACTCTACGTCAACTACAGTCCCTATGATCTGAACTATCTTACCTTTTGCCATAAAAACCTCCTGCCTAAGCCAGCGTTGCAGCTCCACCAATAATGTCAAGAAGCTCGCTGGTAATTGACTCCTGGCGGGCTTTATTATACAGGAGGGTTAAATCCTGTATAAGCTCATTAGCATTGTCGGTAGCATTTCTCATTGCCACCATCCTTGCCGACTGCTCACTGGCAATAGACTCCAGAATAGCATGGTACACCTGCATCTCAACAAAGCGCGGTAAAAGCTCGTTCAAGACTACTTCCGGGGCTGGTTCAAATATATAACCTACATTCTGCCCTTGTGGCAGTGCTGCCGGCTCGATGGGCAATATTTGCTGTAAAACTGGCGTCTGAGCCATGGTGGAAATAAACTGGGCATAGACCAGATAAACTAAATCTATGATGCCATTAGTGTAGTCATCAATAATAATCCGGGATATGGGAAGGGTATCCAGCAAACTCGGCTGGTCGCCAAGCCGGGTAAATTCGGCACTAATATCCTGACCGTATCGTCTCATAAATTGCAGCCCCTTGCGACCAACAGCAATAATGGTAACGGGTACAGTTTGTTCCAATACAAAGCGCGATGTTACCCGGTTGACACTGGTACTAAGCCCACCGCACAGGCCACGGTCAGGGGTAATGTGGACTATAGCTATTTTAGTTACCGGTCGTCGCTGCAGTAATGGGGGCAACGAATTACCAGCTTGAGGTAAAGCAGCCAGGTCAGCTAACACCTGATGAATCTTCTCGGAATAGGGCCGCCCGGCGATACCACGCTCCTGCGTCCGCCTCATCTTAGAAAAGGCAATCATTTCCATAGCCTTGGTAATCCTGGCTGTGGATTGAACACCTCGTATTCGGCGGCGAATTAAACGAATTTTAGCCAATCTTTGACCTCACTCCCTTAATCCCCCTCTCCTTCCAGGAGAAGGGGGAGACGGTTTTTGAAGGGGCTTCGCCCCTTCAAGCTACCCCCGCAAAGCCTTGCTTAAACTCCACAATGGCATTCTTTAACTTTTCCTCAGTCTCACCGCTAATCTCTTTTTCCTTGGCGATACATTTGCCTATTTCAGGGTGGTTTGCCTCCATAAACCTATGGAAACTAGCTTCAAAAGCGACCACCCCATCCAACGGTATATCATCAATATAGCCATTAATAGCCGCATACAGAATCATAACCTGCTTTTCCAGCGGCATAGGCTGATACTGGGGTTGCTTCAGGACTTCGGTAATCCGCTGACCACGGTCAAGCTGACACTTGGTGGCTTTATCCAGGTCGGCAGTGCCAAACTGGCAAAAGGCAGCCAGTTCCCGATATTGAGCCAGATCCAGTCTGAGCTTAACTGCCACCTGCTTCATTGCCTCGGTCTGTGCCTTACTGCCTACCCGTGACACTGATAATCCAACATTTAACGCTGGCCTGACACCAGCGTTGAACAGGTCTGTTTCCAGATAAATCTGACCATCGGTAATGGAGATAACATTGGTGGGGATATAAGCCGATATATCACCAGCCTGCGTCTCAATAATGGGCAGGGCGGTAAGAGAACCACCACCGTACTCGTCAGCATACTTAGCCGCCCTCTCCAGTAAGCGGGAGTGCAGATAAAAAACATCACCGGGGTAAGCTTCCCGCCCCGGCGAACGGCGTAATAATAGCGACAGCTGCCGATAAGCCCAAGCGTGCTTAGAAAGGTCATCATAGATAACCAAGGCATCTTTTCCTTGCTCCATAAACTCCTCACCGATAGCACAGCCGGCATAAGGGGCTAAATACTGTAAGGCAACCGAAGTGGAGGCACTAGCGGCAACAACAATGGTATGCTCCATCGCCCCGTATGACTCCAGAGTAGCTACCACCCGAGCTACCTTGGACACTTTCTGACCAATGGCAACATAGATGCAGGTTAAATCACCACCCTTCTGGTTAATGATGGTATCAAGGACGATGGCTGTTTTCCCTGTTGACCTATCCCCAATGATAAGTTCCCTCTGCCCCCGTCCCAAAGGAATCATACTATCTATTGCCTTAATGCCGGTCTGAACCGGGGTATCTACCGACTTACGCAGGACAACATTAGGTGCCACACGCTCCATAGGTCGTGTCTTCTTTGCCTTAATCCCACCTTTGCCATCCAGAGGACGACCCAGCGAGTCAACTACCCGACCAATAAGCGCTTCACCCACCGGTATCTCGGCAATCCGACCGGTACACCGCACCTCGTCCCCCTCTTTAATCTCACTATAGTTACCCAGGATAATGGCAGAAACGCTATCCTCCTCCAGGTTCAGGGCAATTCCCATAACCTGGTTAGGGAACTGGAGCAGCTCATTATACTTAGCCCCGGCTAGTCCGTGAATCCGGGCAATGCCATCACCAATCTCAATGACTGTCCCCACATCCACCATAGTTACTGGCGCACCAAACTGTTCAATCTGCTGCTTGATAACGGAGACGATGTCCTCTCCTCTGGTTGTCACTTAAGCTACCTCCAATAAACTTACTCAGAAGCTTTCTCCTTAGGTAAAAGTCCGATAGGTAATACCCACCGACCATATTTATCATTTAAGATAACCGCTGCTGATGTGTAGACGGCAGCGCCACCACAGATTAATCCTTCTACCCCAGCTACAGCCACTGGCAAAACGCCGTAAAAGTGCATTGCCAGCAAAGCAAATAGTATAACTAATGTGATAAACACCAAACTATGGGCTATAGATATTCTGATAGCACCAATAGCCATATAAGTGGTGAACAAACTCCAGCATATACATAACCATGCTAGCCCAGGACCATCTAACACAATAAGCCCCATCCATTGTAGCAAAAAGGCAAAACTCAAGCCTATCCAAAAGAAACCAAAGGAAACAAAGGCAGTCAGACCAAAGGTATCTCCCCGCCGTCCATCAATTACGCCAGCAATAACCTGAGCCGCCCCTCCCCAGAAAAAACCGTATACGATGGGGAGAATATTATCAATCAATCCGATATTGTGTACTTGCAGTAGAATAGTAGTGAAACCAAAACTAGCCAGCCCCAGGGCACCAGGGTTGCCCCACTGAACATCGTCTTTCGACATTAAAGATTAACCTCCATTTTTAGAATATCAACAACCTAACTCAGGTGCGCTATCTATTGTCTACCCTCAACTAAGCTGTTAACTACTGATGGGTCCGCCAGAGTGCTGGTGTCACCCAATTCATCAGTGGCACCTACGGCAATCTTGCTCAGAACTCGCCGCATAATCTTACCACTCCTGGTCTTGGGTAACCCGCTGGCAAACTGAATTTTGTCCGGGGTAGCAATAGGTCCGATTTGCTTGCGGACATGTGCCACCAGCTCTTTCTTAAACTCATCTGTTTCCTCCACGCCAGCCTTCAGGGTAACAAAAGCGTATATTCCCTGCCCCTTAATCTCGTGAGGCATACCAACCACCGCCGCCTCGGCTACCAAATCGTGGGAGACCAAAGCGCTTTCCACCTCTGCCGTGCCCAGGCGGTGACCGGACACGTTAATAACATCGTCAATACGTCCCATTAACCAGTAATAACCATCCTCATCCACCCTGGCTCCGTCCCCGGTAGTATATACACCGGGAAACTGAATAAAGTAGGTATTCTTAAACCGCTCCGGGTCACCATATACCCGACGCATCAATCCGGGCCACGGTTTCTTAATTACCAAGTAACCAC
>DATKVW010000164.1:0-3901 GCA_035529875.1 Dehalococcoidales bacterium
TACCTCACTACCCACTACTCAAGATTAACAAAGCTAGGTATAATGCTTCCATAGAAGCACCTTAGTCACCGTACCAATCTTAACCCATTCTACCACCCCACCCACCAAGATTCTAGGAGGTATTTTACTAACCTCACCCCCTGTATCCCCCTCTCCTTAGTGCGGGGGAGGGATTAGTTTTGAAGGGGTGAAACCCCTTCAATCTACCCCTTTCAACCAAGGGGAGATTTAATTGTAAGAGAGGCTTCGCCTCTCTTTAACTTTCCTTACTCTGGATTAACAAAGTGGGGTGTTTATGAGGGGCGACAGCCCCTCTTTCCTATATTCCTCCCCTTCCCCTTGATAAGGGGAAGGGGATAAAGGGGATAGGGTTAATAAATATTCTACCCGATATCCCTTAGTGCCTGCTCTAAATCAGAGGGTAGCTCAGAGGTGAATTCTATGTATTCATCACTGGAGGGTAGCTTGAAGCCCAGGCGGCAGGCATGCATAAACTGCCGGGGGAGATGGGGTGACTCTACCCCATAAGTAGCATCTCCCACCACCGGGTAGCCGATTGCCGAAAGGTGAACCCGAATCTGGTGGGTGCGACCGGTCTCCGTTCTGACCTCAAGCAAGGTATAGTTGTCTATATACTTAACCACATGATATTGAGTGCGGGCCTCCCTGCCCTTAGCCACCACCGCCATACGCTTTCGGTTGCTGGGGTCACGCCCGATAGGCGCCTCAATGATGCCATCCTCCGGGGTCAGGTGCCCCTTCACCAGTACCAGATAGGCTTTCACCACCGAACGAGCCTGAAATTGCTCAGCCAGGTTAAGCTGGGCAACGCTGTTTTTAGCCACCAGCATCAACCCCGAGGTATCCTTGTCCAACCGGTGGACAACCCCCGGGCGCAGAGAATCGCTGATATCCGCCAGGTGGGGAAAATGGGACAGAATAGCATTAACCAGGGTATGACCGGGGTGCCCCGGCGCCGGGTGGACAGTCAGCCCGGGTGGTTTATTTATGACTAAAAGGTCGTCATCCTCATAGAGGATGTTTAACGGAATAGCCTCAGGCGTTAGCGGACTGGGTGGGGCGGGGGGTACAACAATATCCACCCTATCTCCAACATTGAGTTTGTGCCCGGCCTTGATTACCTGGCTGTTAACCGTAATATGGCCATCAGCGATAAGTTTTTGAGCATGGGTCCGGGACAGTTCGGGACACTTCTCCCCCACATACTTATCCAGACGAACCCCCGCCGTATCAGCGGTGAAACTATATGCTTGATGATTATCTGTCAACCTCACCCCCCTTTATCCCCCTCTCCTTTGAAGGAGAAGGGGAACCGGAGGTTTTGAAGGGGCAAAGCCCCTTTAATTTACCCCCTAATAAAGCACCTTACGCTGTGTCTATCTCAGCCTTTTCCAGCTCTGGCTAAGGAGAGGAGAGAATAAACAATGATAATAACGCCAACCGTTACCGCTGAATCAGCGATATTAAATGCCGGCCAGACAGTAAAATCAATAAAGTCAGTAACATAGCCAAATTGCAATCGGTCAATCAGATTACCTATGGTGCCACCAAGGACCAAGCCAAGGGCTACCCGGCTTAGCCTGTTATTCAGAAGGGGATAACGACGATACAGAAGGAAAGCATAGAGCAAGAGAACGGCAATACCAAATAAGGCGACCACGGTTAAAATAAGCGAATGCCCACGAAACAGACCAAAGGCAGCACCGGTATTGTGAATATGGGTTAACCGAAAGAAGCCTATCTCAAATAGCGATTGCCCCACAAGTAGATTAGACCTTATCCAGAGCTTGCTGAGCTGGTCAGCAACTACTACCAGTGTCGCGGTAAGTAAAAAGATTGCGCTCCACCACTTACCCCGGAGACTATCTACCTTTTGCATTCTTTGCTTGTTTAGCCTTACAACTTAAGCATAGAGCTGCATGGGGAAGTGCTTCTAATCGGTCTGGGTCAATAGCCTGACCACAGCCATCACATAGACCGTAGGTCCCTTCGTCAAACTTATTTAAAGCGTGCTCTACCTTAACCAGCTGCTCCTTCATACCCTGCTCTAAGGCTAGCCGTTTTTCCAACTCCAGGGTCTCGGTAGCCTCCTCCTCCCTCTTGCCAAAGGGACTACCCTCACGCCGCTCATTAGCTGGACGCACGCTGGTTTTCTGCTGTTCTAATTCCTCGGTTAAACGCCTTTGCTCTATCTCCAAACGAGAGTGAAGCAGATTGTAGTCAACAGACATTTCTTATTCCTCCACGCTCACCTATCAAGCCTGGAATAGGTTATTTTACTCTTTTTCATTTAAATTAACAACAAACTAAATATTATAAATCAAACATTACCAAAGAGATTGATAGTTGGGCAGGATTACTAGTCTAGCATCATCCGTAACTGGCGAATAGTACTGACTGCCTGTCCCCGCCAGTGATTGTTGGCGAAGATGAAAGTCTTTTCCGCTACACTATTCAGCTTTTGAATTTTAGGCAGCCATTCGCTGAGCTCTGAGGGGCGATAACTGTAATCATACCTCTCGTAAGCTTGCTCATGTTGCCACCACTTAGCGCTGTTACGCCCGTGAAAGCGGACATAGCCTATGTTACTGGTTGCCTCAGCTAACGGCGGCAACAGATTGGGTAGCTGTGGTTCATCAACACAGCAGAAACCCAAATCCTGATGACGAAGCCAGTCAAACACCTCACTTCTTATCCACTGGGCATTGCGAAATTCAATCACTATCGGCAATTCCCCCAGTCGCTCCTTAAACAGTCGGAGGTAATCCCAATTACGGCGATTAAACCGGAAACTATATGGAAACTGAGCCAGGATACAACTCAGCTTTCCGGCAGTAATGACAGGTTCAAGCACCTGGCAAAAAGCCTTGAAAACAGTGGCATTATCTTCCCTCTGGTGGGTCATCTCTTGATTCGCCTTTATAGAAAATTGAAAACCGTCACCGGTTTTGTCAACCATACCCTTTAACACCGAGGGCTTGGGCAATGCATAAAAGGACGAATTTACCTCACAGGCATCAAACTCACGGGCATAATAGATAAGCCAGTCCCGCTTGGGCATGCCTTGTGGATAGAAGTTACCTACCCAATCATCATAGCTGAACCCGGAGGTACCAAAGTATATCATATTATTAATGAGCCTGTTTATTCTATTATATCACCTTTCTTTGATAAAGCAACCAGGTTGACAGTATTGTTCATCAACCGGGCACATAGACAAAATTTATCTAGTTAGCTATGATAATGAAAACCTTATATGAATATTCAATGGGGGGTGAGATAATGAAAGAGCAGTCTATTGCCGAGATACATGTTGTTCCTTTAGGCACCGAGACTACCAGCTTGAGCAGCTATGTTGCCGGCGTGATTGATACCCTGAGACAAGCCAAAGACATAAAATACCAGCTAACCCCGATGGCAACCATCATTCAGGGACCGTTAGACCGGATATTTGAACTGGCACAGCAGATGCACGAGGCGCCCTTTACCATGGGAGCTAAACGAGTTGCCACCACTCTCTACATAGACGACCGCCGTGATAAGCTGGGCACTATGGAGGGCAAGATTAAAGCGGTAGAGAGTAAGCTCTAGATTGAAGCAGACCCGCCGACTAGAAAGCCACTGCTTAAGAGGTTTTGACACAATAAATGTGCACACAACCTTGTCGGTTTTGGTTATGCAGGCAATAGCCTTGGCTAGAGCCAGGGGAGGTCAAATGGATAGGGTGAGGGTCTGCGTCAGGCAAGTTGGCTAGTCAAAGAATAAGGGATTTGGAAAAGATCACCCTAAATTGCTTGTTGAGTGTTTGGGTTATGCAGACTCAAGCCTCGCAAATTCACTTATTGACAAAAGGGAAAGCCTGATATATAGTTGAGGTAAC
>DATKVW010000165.1:0-2989 GCA_035529875.1 Dehalococcoidales bacterium
AACCTGAAATCTACTGGGTGGGGGCTATTGACTGGGACCGGCGGTTGTTTGATGCCCTTATTCCACTTCCTGACGGCACCAGTTATAACTCATATTTAATTAAGGGTAGCGAAAAAACGGCTCTTATTGATTCCGTAGACCCTACTATGCCGGATGTGCTGATAAAAAACCTGAACCAGCTTGGAGTCACCAATATAGATTATGTCGTTGCCAATCATGCTGAGCAAGACCATTCCGGCGCTATACCCCAAGTCCTGGAGCAATATCCACAGGCAAAAGTTGTGGTCACACCTAAATGCAAGGATATGCTTATTGACCTGCTTATGATTCCCGAGGATAAGTTCATAACAGTCAATGATAAGGAAACCCTATCGCTGGGGAACAAGACACTGGAGTTTATCCATGCCCCCTGGGTTCACTGGCCGGAGACAATGCTTACCTATCTTAGAGAGGACAAAATACTGTTCCCCTGTGATTTATTCGGCTCTCATTTAGCCACCACCGACCTTTATGTAACCGATGAAGGAGAGGTCTACGAAGCAGCCAAAAGATATTATGCCGAGATAATGATGCCCTTCCGCACGAACATCCAAAAACACCTGGAAAAAATAAAGGACTATGCCATTGATATCATTGCTCCCAGCCATGGTCCCATGTATAACCGACCCGAGTTCATCCTCAGCGCCTATCATAGCTGGGTCTATGATGAACCGGGGAATATTGTGATATTGCCTTACATTTCCATGCACGGCAGCACCCGTAAGATGGTCGAGCACTTTGGCGGAGCCCTGGTTCAAAGGGGTATAACCGTGAAACAGTTTGACCTCACGGTAACTGATATCGGGAAACTGGCTATGGCACTGGTGGATGCGGCGACACTGGTTATCGGGACGCCCACCGTGCTGGTTGGCCCGCACCCCAATGTTGTTTACGCTGCTTTCCTCGCCAATGCCCTGAAACCCAAGCTAAAATTTGTTTCCATCATTGGCTCCTATGGCTGGGGAGGTAAGACGGTAGAACAGCTCAGCGCAATGATTCCCAACCTGAAGGTGGAGGTACTGGAGCCGGTGCTGTGCAAGGGCTTCCCTAAAGAAGCCGATTTCCAGGCTCTGGATAATCTGGCGGAAACCATTGCCCAGAAGCACAAGGAACTCAAGCTATCCTAGCAGTTTTTAGTATTTTAACCAGTAGCAAAATAAAAGGAGGGACGAAATGGAAGAAGTAAAGGAAAAGGTAGGCAGTCTCCCGCGACTAGGTGAACCGGCACCACCCTTTGAAGCACCCACCACTCACGGGACGCTCAAGCTGGAGGACTTTAAAGGGAGCTGGCTGATTCTCTTCTCTCACCCGGCAGATTTTACCCCGGTATGCACCACCGAGTTTATTGCCTTTGCTGAAATCTACCCCGAATTGAAAAAGCGCGGGGTGGAACTTCTCGGATTGAGCGTTGACAGTACCTCGTCACACATTGCCTGGGTGCGAAACGTGGAGGAAAAAACCGGAGTAAAGATACCATTCCCCATAATCGCTGACCTTAATAAGGATGTTTCTCTCGCCTACGGCATGATTCACCCGGGACAGAGCGTTACTGCCACTGTCCGATGCGTGTTCGTAATTGACCCCAATCAGATTATCCGACTGATACTTTATTATCCGCTGACTACAGGCAGGAACATGCAAGAGATATTGAGAGTCATAGACGCTCTGCAGGCAACCGATGAACATAAAATAGCCACCCCGGCCAACTGGCAACCGGGTGATATGGTGGTGGTGCCACCACCCAATACACAGGAAATGGCTGAGGAGAGGCTGAAGCAGGGCTACGAGTGTGTGGACTGGTATCTGTGTAAGAAGAAGCTCTAGCCGGAACGGAGGAGAATATGGCTTGCATTAGCCCTGATGGCAAACCAACTGAGTCAGGCGCCAAGATGCTGCATGCCCTTAAGTCGGGGCTGGGATCTCCTGAAGAGATTGCTAAAGATACCGGGCTTCCCTTGTTCCGGGTTAGAAGCGGACTTCGTGAACTCGCTCAGGCTGGCCTGACCACACCGCAGAATGGCAACTATAAACTCACCGATAAGGGAGCTGAGCTAATAAAATAGCGCCTGGATGGGATGTATATGCTACCGGATGCCTTGCCCACTAGCGGGACCACTAATCTCTAATGGGCAAGAGGATGGTTAGATGTAACATGATAGGTAATTAATTAAAAAACTAAAGTATGGAGGTAATAATGGACAAAGGAAAGATTATTGAACTGTTAAACCAGGACCTTGAAGGCGAGCATGGCGCCATCATCCAGTACCTTACCCATGCTTATGCTATGGGTGAAGGGGAGATGGCCTGCGAGATTGAGGCAATTGCCAGGGAAGAGATGCGCCACCTTGACTGGCTGGCTGAGGCTATAGTGGAGCTGGGCGGTGTCCCCAGTTTGGAGCGGGGTAAGATGCGGATGGAGGGCAAGTCAGTGGTTGACTGGATGAAAAACGATGTTTCATTAGAAAACGATGCTCTAGCTTTGTATAAGGAGCACATTAAACTCATTGATGACCCTAAAATCAAACGATTATTGCAGCGAATCCTCTCTGATGAAGAATCGCACCACGGTAATTTCCAGCACTTTGTGGAGAAGGCACAAAAAGAACAGGCTAAGGATGTGAGGGGCAGCCACCAGGACAGGACAACCCAGATTCTCAACCAGGGTATTGAGCATGAGTATACTGTCATCCTCCAGTACCTACTTCATTCTTATATATCACCTAATAAGGAAGTCAAGCGGCAAATGCAAGACCAGGCGATTAACGAGATGCAGCATCTGGGCTGGCTGGCTGAGGAACTGGTTGATGGTGAAGGCAATCCCAGAATTGAGCACACTGAGGTTGACCGGTCAACCAGGACGGCTGATATGCTCCGAGCCGACATCAAGGTTGAGAAAGAGGTGGCAGCCGCCTATGACCATGCTGCTAAAGAGGTCAAGGAAGCAGACCTT
>DATKVW010000166.1:0-3725 GCA_035529875.1 Dehalococcoidales bacterium
TTTGAAGGAATCAGGGGCAACTGGAACAGCCAGCAAAAGCAGCTTTACATCTTTCGTCTTAAAGAGCACTATGAACGAATGCACAATGGCTGCAGGGTAATGAAGATTAACCTCCCCAATTCTGTGGATGAACTCTGCCAGATAACCGTTGAAATGCTGACAAGAAGCGGTTTTCAGGAAGATGTATATATCCGTCCGGTAGCTTATAAGAGTAGCGAGGCTCTGGGCGTCCGCCTTCATGGTTTGGCTGATGATTTATTTGTCCTGGCTATCCCCTGGGGACGATATCTGGACGTGGACAAAGCCAGGGTTGGCGTTTCCTCCTGGCACCGCCCGCATAATGATGTAATTCCCCCACAGGCTAAGGTTTGCGGTGTCTATGTTAATAACGCCCTGGCTAAAACTGAAGCTATTGAAAATGGCTTTGATGAGGCAATTATGCTTGACCCGAATGGTCATGTCTCGGAGGGAAGTGGCGAGAACATCTTTCTGGTCATTAATGGCAAGCTAGTGACCCCAGCCATCTATAATAACATCCTGATAGGGATTACTCGTGATAGCGTAATCCAGCTGGCAAAAAAAGAACTGGGCATAGAAACCGAAGAGAGGAATATTCCCCGTTACGAACTCTATACCGCCGATGAATGCTTCTTTAGCGGCACCGCTGCCCACATAACCCCAATAGCTGAGATAGACCACCGCAAGATAGGCAATGGTGAAATCGGCGAGATAACCGGGAAACTACAAAAAATCTATTTTGATATAATCCGGGGGGACAATCCTGAGTACCTTGATTGGTGCACCCCTGTTTACCAGTAAGCTCAGGAGTCGGGCTAGCTATTACTCAGGGGGAGTTACCTTAAGCGATTTCAGCAGGCAGATAACCAGGCAGCTTTCCTCCAGCATAGTGGTGTAACGGTGAGCAGTGTCAAGCAGTTGCCCTATAGCGAAACTGCCATGACCATGTATCATAACAACATGGCATTGCTTCAATGCCGTAGCAATAATATCGGCTAAACCACCGGGTTTAACCTCCATATGCCAGCCAAGCACTGGAACCCTGCCGGGAACGGACAGACCCTCGGCATCACTGGGTACAATCTCGGTTTCAGCCAGTGATAAGGCCACAGCGTGAGGAGAATGAGCGTGAACAACGGCTAACGCTGACGTTTGCTGATAAATAGCCCGATGGACAGGTAATTCCACCGAGGCTAACGGTGTATACCGGTCATTTGTATTTATTCCCGTCTCTATCAAATCATGTTCTTGCAAGTAACCAAGCTTGCTGCCGCGGCGGGTAATAACCATACGGTCGCCCAATCTAACACTCAGATTGCCGCTATGGGAGGAGACCAGTCCCTTGGTAAAAAGGTCATTACCTACTGCTTGAAACTGAGCCAAAGGCATAACTTTCTCTTAACTACCCGCCGTTTGAGAGCACATTAAACTTCCACTAATTTATACCCATTAGTAAGAAAAAAATCAAGCCAGCCTTCTGATTACAGCAATAACCCTACCCTGAATCTCAACATTGTCTGGCTCAGCGTATATCGGTTGCATCTGGCTATTGGCTGGCTGGAGTCGGACGCGGTCTGGCTCAGCATAGACTTTCTTGAGGGTAGCCTCTTTTTCCGCCTTAAGCCACACGGCTGCCATCTCCCCGTTCTCCACCACATTCACATACTGCATCAAGACAATATCACCATCATTAATCAGGGCATCCACCATTGACGAGCCCTTCACCCGCAAAGCATAAACTCCCTCCTTGCCCCGGGTCAAATCTGCGGTCACCTCCAGAGTCTCTGAGGAAGCGGTAACATCCCAGGTATCGGGAGTGGGCACGGGTATCGGCGCACCAGCCGCAATGTAACCAATAACGGGCACTTGAAGTCGGTCAGCCGAGACAGGAGACCACGGCATTAGCTCAATACCGCGCGATACTTCACGATAGCGGCGAATGTATCCCAATTTCTCCAAAATATTCAGGTTATAATTAACCACAGACGTCGAGCTGATACTACATCCGGTTACTATATCCCTGATAGTAGGTGGGTAGTGCCTGCCTACCAGAAAACGGCGAATAAAATCAATAATATTTTGTTGCTTAGCTGACAGCGCCTTCACCGCTTACCCCTACCAAAACTTATCCGAATAAGGCGAACATTAGTTCTATAAAAACTCTACAATGAATTGCTCTTCTTGTCAATAGCCCCTCTTAAACACCCCGACTTAAATAAGCCCCACTCTTCCCCTACTCCCTCTTCCCTTAATAAGGAAAGGGGTCAGGGGGATAGGCTGCTAAACGACTCTAGCCTGGGGGTGTTTATGCGTCAGTCGAGCTTGCACCCGAAGATAAAGCCTGAGCCTCGTTTAGCTTCTTCATTAATCGTGATTTACGGCGGGCAGCATTATTGGGGTGGATAACCCCCTTCTCCGCCGCTTTATCCAGCGAGCTAATCGCAGCCATTACTGCTCCCCGACCCGGCTCAAGCTTACCGGAGAAAATAAGTTTTTCTGCCTTGGTTATACTGGTCTTACACTGGCTACGAATAGACTTATTTCTAAGCTGTCTTCTTCCATCAACACGTATCTGTTTTTGAGCTGATTTACTTTGCGCCAATATCTACCTCCTGGTTTTTATTTAAACTGAATCAGGTTGAGGGGCTAGCCTTAGTAGCCACTCCATCCCCCACCCTAAAAACACCTATCACTCCACGAACCCCGTCAATTCTGGACAGAAGCCGTGATAACTGAGGTAAGCCTTTTATCTCCAAAGTAAAAGACTCGGTAACGGTATGGTCATCATGGTGAGCAGAACTCACTGCCATAATATTAACCTTTTCCTCGGCAACAATGGTGGTGATGTCACGCATTAACCCTACCCTGTCCCAGGCTTCAACCTGAATGCTAACCGGATATAAAGAAGTGCCCGCTCCCCACTCCACCGAAATTAACCTCTCTTTCTCATCTTCGTGAGCTACATTGTAACAATCCTGACGATGGATGGACACACCCCGGCTACGAGTGATATAACCAATAATCCCCTCGCCAGGCACAGGGTTACAGCAACAAGCCAGATGGGTAAGCATATCCCCAACACCCAGCACCTTAATCGCTGATACCGGTGGCTTGGGTGGTGTAACTTCAGCGGCTGCTTTGGGTTGCTCCTGCTGGGCAGCCAGCTTGGAGGCAATCTGATGGGTAGAAATACCGCCGTAGCCAACAGCCACCAGAAAGTCATCCAAGTTATCATATTTGAACAGCTTGGCCAGTTCCTCCCGCGCGCTGAGCTTCATACCCAGACGCCTCAACTCCTTGTCTAAAAGCTCCCGACCGCGCTCAATATTCTCCGCCCTTTCCCGCCTCTTAAACCACTGCTGAATCTTTTCTCGGGCATGGGAGGTTTTGACATAGCCCAGGTGCAGACTTAGCCAATCCCGACTCGGTCCCTTATCCACTTTGGCTGACATGATGTCAACCATATCACCATTCTTAAGCTGATAATTGAGCGGCATTAATCTGCCATTTACCTTAGCCCCGATACAGCGGTGCCCCAGGTCAGTATGAACCCGATAGGCAAAATCAATGGGGGTAGAACCTTTGGGCAGGTCTTTTATCTCTCCTTTAGGGGTGAAAACAAAAACCTGGTCAATAAATATATCGGTTTTAACCGATTCCAGAAACTCTTCAGCCCCGCTGAACTCCCGGTGCCACTCAATTAATTG
>DATKVW010000167.1:0-4000 GCA_035529875.1 Dehalococcoidales bacterium
ACTTCCTCCAGAGTTCGACTTCGCCCATCTTCCAGGCCGAATCTGAGTTGAATTACTCGCTGTTCACGAGGGGTAAGGCTGTCTAATACTTCGCTAATTTGCTCTTTGAGCAGTTGCCGGGAGGCAGCATCGGCTGGTGGCAGGGCATTCTGGTCCTCAATAAAGTCGCCCAGGTCGCTGTCTTCCTCATCACCAATGGGTGATTCTAGCGATACTGGCAGTTGTGATAGCTTGATTATCTCTCTGACTCTTTCCGGAGGCAGCTCCATTTCCTTGCCGATTTCCTCGGAGGTAGGTTCTCGCCCATACTCCTGAGCCAGGCGGCGGCTTATTCTCAGCAGTTTATTAATGGTCTCCACCATATGGACCGGGATGCGGATGGTTCGGGCTTGGTCGGCTATGGCTCGGGTAATAGCCTGGCGAATCCACCAGGTGGCATAAGTGCTGAATTTATAGCCTTTATGATAATCAAATTTCTCTACGGCTCTGATTAGCCCCATATTTCCCTCTTGAATGAGGTCAGCGAAGGATATACCCCGTCCAATATATTTCTTAGCTATGCTGACCACCAGACGCAGGTTGGCGTCGGTGAGATGCCTTTCGGCTTGTTCTGCCTCACGTTCCATATTATCCAGATAGGTATTAAATTGCCTTTCATGAAGCTGAAGAGAATTAAGAAAGGAGGAATTTGTGACCAGTTTTTCTATATCAGTTAGAGGGGTGTCTTCTCCAGCGATGTCGGTAACTTCTCTGGGTAACAGGCTAATATTTAGCGAGAGATTGATAAGAAGATGCTCTGTTTCCAGCACGGGTATATTTGTCTGGTGAGCGATATCCTGAATTAGCTGTCGGTCTATCTCAACCACGATACTTTCTTGTAATTTGGTATTAAAAATGCTGCCTATGGAGTTGTCCGTGGGGGTTAAGCCAAGCTGTTCTTGGAGGGATATGATAATGTCTGAAGTTTGCCCCAGCTTCTTTAATACAGCAATTAATATTTCAGTTGCCGAAGGGAGCCGGTCATATCTCTGCAGGTAGTCTTGTTTGATTTCATTGATGCGGTTGCCCTCCTCCATCTTTTTGGCTAGGACTTTTTCATCGGCGGCAGTAAGTAGATGCACTCTACCAATTTCGTGGAGATACATACGAACCGGGTCATCTACCACCTCCTGCTCCTCAGCAGGTTCTAGCGTTATTTCCAGGTTAGACGGTGCTTCGGCTTCAGTGCTCTCAACATTGATGTAGCCTTTTCTGCGTAGCAGTGATTCTGGCTCAATCCTTTCCTCGCTTGGCAGTAGCTCTTTATTATTCTGGTTGGGAGGAGGGAACTGGTTGAAGTCCTTGCTCTTTTCTGAGTTCACTGTTTACCTCCTTTGCCCTGCCCGCCTATGCCTTTTTGACTAAGAACTTCCCCCAGTTGAATGCTGCTTTCAATACCCTGCTCCTCAAGTTTAGCCAGTTCGGCGGCAGTTCCGCCCGTTTCAGCTTCCAAGGCTAATATTGTTTCCTTTTTCCTCTCCAAATCTCTAAGGCGCCTTTCTTGGAGGCGGAGGGTGCAGTTGGTATATTTCTCTCCTATCTGGTTGGGGGGTAAGCTTTTGGTTATCAGGTAATCAACATACTCCCACAGTGTTGTGTCCAGCTTATCCTTAAGGGATGATGCATCACTAGCCTGCTGACAGGCAATAAAGATTTCACGGTTTTCACTATTCTCAAAATATTCAGGTAAGGGGTGCTGGTTTGAGGCTTTAAGCTCAGGGTGCTGAAGTAGCAGGGCGAGGCAGTATTCCTCAACAGGGCTGGAGTGAATCGGGCGCAGAGCGTGGGTAAAAGCTTCCTCCTTAGGCTCTCGAGTTCTGCGCTCGGATTTAGCTCTACTTAGTGCTGTCTCCAATTTATGATAGCTGGTTCCCGTTAGTTCCACCAGCTTGTTGAGATAATGGTCTTGGCGGGTGGCATCCCTAATCTCAGCAACAATGGGCAGTAGCTTATCTACGGTCTGGGATTTACCGCTGGCGGTAGTCAGGTCAAGTTCAGAGGAAACCTTATCAAAGGTATAGTCAACTATAGGTAGCGCCTCCTGTAATAGATGTTGCCAGGTTTGGGCGTCCTGTTTGATGATATCATCGGGGTCTTTGCCCTGGGGCATAATGATAACCTTTACCTCGGCATTAAGGGTATTCTCATAACCGACGCTCCTTAGAGTAGCTTCCTCACCGGCAGCATCAGCATCGAGGGCGAATAACAGGTTTTTGGTTAGCCTCTTTAGCATGCTGAGCTGTTTCTCGGTAACTGCGGTTCCCATAGAGGCGACCACATTGGTGAAGCCGTTCTGATGGGCGGTAATAACATCCATATAGCCTTCTACAATCACTGCCATGCCCTGCTGGCGGATGGCTGTCCCGGCTAAATTTATGCCATAAAGATTGCTGCTCTTGTCAAAGGCTGGTGTTTGCGGTGAATTGAGGTATTTAGGCAGTGAATCGTCAAGCACCCTTGCCCCAAAACCGATAATACGTCCTTTAATGTCACTTATCGGGAACATTAAACGATTGCGAAATCGGTCGTAGGTTCTGCCATCCTCTGTTTCTGTCAGCAGGCCTGCGGTCACTAATTCCTTCTCGTTATAATCCCGCTCCAGTAGATATTCCTTCAAGGCGTCCCAGCTATTCAGGCTAAAACCCAGCTGAGAATCAGTAATAGTTTTTGATGAGAAACCCCGACCAGATACGTAGCTTTGTGCCTTTTTCCCCGCCGCAGAGTTGAGGAGCAAATTGTGGAAGTATTGAGTTGCTGCCTGGTTAACCTGATATAATAGTTCCTTTTCCCCGGTTTCCGGCTCAAACCTTGACGGGATGGTAATTCCTGTTCTATCGGCAAGGCGGCGCAGCGCTTCCCCGAAGGTAATTCCCTCCTTTTTCATTACGAAGGAGAAGGCATCGCCACCGGTATTACAGGCACCAAAGCAGTGCCAGCTCTGCTGCTCAGGATAAACAAAGAACGAAGGGTGTTTTTCGCTGTGGAAGGGGCATAACCCCCGGAAGGTCCGTCCCGACTTGGTTAGGCGAACGTACTGGCTGACAATATCAACAATATCTATCCTCTGCTTTACTTCGTCGATAACGCTCATCGTAGTATTTTGTAACCCTATCCCCTTCATCCCCATCCCCTTATCAAGGGGAAGGGGAATTGTGGTTTTGAAGGGGCAAAGCCCCTTCCAACTATCCTTAATAATGGGGAAGTAATTTCTTCAGAGGGGTATAGTCCCTCTAAAACTCCTCTTGTTACATTATACTTCAAAAGAGAGGGGGAAGGAATGGTGGAGGAGGGGTAAAACCCGCTTAAACTATCCCCGGCAGGCAGGTCCTAAAGTAGCTTCCATGGTTGTTGACCCCGCCCCTTCGCTCCCTTCCTCTTTCTTGGGGGAGTGGTTTTGATTGGAGTGATTTTGATTAAGGATAGCTCTTCAGCCATCCTCAGGGCATACTGGTCGGTCATACCGGCAATGTAGTCAACCACTCTCCGTTCCGTCTCATCACTGTAAAAACGGTACTCTGGTGGTAGCTTGTTGGCGTTCTTGGTGAAGTAGTCGTACAGGGCGCCAACCACTTCCTTTGCCTTCTCCGCCTCCTGCTGAATAGTCTGCAGGTTATATACCCGGTCAAAGAGGAACTTATGCAGGGTGTTGGTTGCCTCTAGAATCTCAGGGCTCATATTGATGGCAGGCGTACCGGTGCTGCTATAACTCCTGACTTCCCACGAGGAGTTGATGATATCATAGACCATAGTGCCTATGCGCTGGGAGCGGGTGAAGCCTAATACCTTGACGGTGGAAAGGGGTAAATCGTTCTCAGTAATAATGTTAGCCCTTATCGCATCGTCAATATCATGGTTGATATAGGCTATGGTATCAGCAATCTTGACCACCTCGCCCTCAAGGGTATTTACCTTCCCCCAGCCCTGCCCCATGATATCTAGTTTTGTCTTGGAGTGGTTCAGT
>DATKVW010000168.1:0-3477 GCA_035529875.1 Dehalococcoidales bacterium
ACCGATAAGTGGGGAGTTCTCAATAGACCTGAGATTTACTGATATCGGGAGCTATGAAATTACTGTGTTAGCCACCCCAGCACCACTTCCTCTCCCTGTGATTGGGGTAGAGCCGGTAATAGGCAAAAGCGACATCATGGCAATTGAGGTTGCTGAGGTCGCCCCACAGTTTGAGGTAAGCAACCTGGTAGTTTCCCCCACGGAGGTAAACCCGGGTCAGGTAGTAACGATATCCTGCTTAGTAACAAATATCAGTAGCGAGGCGGGCGGCTATACAGTAAAAATGGGAGGTGATTTTGTGAGTGAGCAATCTGTTTACCTAGCACCAGGAGAGTCGAAGTCGGTCTCATTCGAGGTGACTCCATCAGTGGCCAAGACCTACTCAGTGTCGGTCGATGGGCTTCATGGTAGCTTTGTCGCAACCACAGTGCCCGTCGCCGATATAAGGGTCGAGAATTTGAGAATAGAACCAGCGGAAACTGAGGTGGGCACACCTGTATCAATAAGTGTGGATGTGACCAACTATGGCACCGCAGCCGGAAGCCGAACGATAACCTGCAATGTGAGCTAGAGGAGGGACTATGGCTGAACAAGTAGTGACCCTAAATCCGGGCGAAAGCAAGGTAGTCAGCTTTGAAGCTGTCCCCAGTGTGGCTAAGACCTACAGTGTGTCGGTTGATGGGCTTACTGGGAGTTTCGTTGCAACTGAGGCACTGGCGGGCTGGGTATTACCAACCGGGCATATTGACTCTAATAACAAGTGGGCTTATCCAGAAAGAGCTTATGATAACGACCTGAAGACTTTTGCCTCCACCTGGGGACAGCATTACTACGGGGAGTATATCGAGCTCACGCTTGGCACTCCTATTGAATGCAGTAAGGTTAGGATAAATGGAGGTAGCTACGATTTTCCTGACTTTCGTGGCCCTAACCTTAGTATTGACCTTCACTACGATGGTGCCTGGCACAATATCTGGTCAGGGTTAATTCCTGGGGCACACTACGTCCCTGGGAATGGTTTTTACATAGTAGAAAAGGTCTGGGTAGAGAAAGCAATTCCTGCCGGCACGAAATTAGTAGATAAAGCCAGGGTTAAATGGAATGAGGATACATCAATATACCTTTACGAGTTTAACTTCTGGTGTGCGGGATAATAAATTTAGGAGAGAGTATATGCATCTTACCAAGACACTGGCGGTCGCACTTGAAACCGTTGGCTGCGTTATCATCTTAACGGGAATAGCTATTGAGGTAAGCATGGGGGCAGACCTGGGCTATGTACTGATAACCGCTGGTGCCTTCTTTGTAGCTGTCGGAGGCATGGTATTCGCCAAGCTGCTGAGGAAATAATGAGAACATTACCATTATTTAACTTCATCTTCTATTGCACCAAAAGCGCTATCCGCCATCCCAAAAGTCGGATAGCCTACTTCCGATGTCGCTGCGGTTGCCGCTTCCCAGCCTCTTTAACAGCCTGCCCCAAGTGTGGTGATGAGGTAAAACATTCCCCTGAGCGCCGGGAAGAAGCTACCTTACCCTGGTACGGCTCGGTGCTGGTCATTATCATCGGAATTATCTGCTGGGTCTTAGGCGCTGGGCTTGAGATAAGTGGTCTGTGCGAGACAGGAAGGGCAATGGTTTATCTGCCACTCGGTAATCTATTCGGGCTATCGCTGCAGAAGGTTTGGCAAGCTACCTCAGCAAAGGCAAAATAAGAGTAGGAGGTTGTTATGATTCATCTACCAAAACTACCTGACCCTGATACCCTTTTCTCTGCCATCGACAGGGCAAGTGGCGTTATTGACAAAGGCCTGGGTTTTATCGATAAGGTCAGCGATAGGCTTGACCGACTCGGGATTACGGAGGAATCACCCCCAACCCCTACCACAGCCCCTGAGAGCCGTAAGGAAGGGCTTGTGCCCGCTGTCTTGACCCAAACACCCGAAGAAAAGCCGGAAGATGAAATAGCCACTGGCTGCCTGCCATGCGCGGTCTCACATTTCAGTACCAGTGCCGGCCTGCTCAACGAATCAGTGAGATTTAAAGGCGAAGGTATGACCAGTAATGAGATCCTGGACAGGATTGCCGGCGCCATTGAGGAGCAAAACTCGCTGGAGAGGGTTGACCTGTCACCGGCTAAGATACTGACCCTTCCGGATTGGGAAAGGCCGATAGCCGAGGAGGCGCTTGCCCAAAGCCGACAGCTCCGGCACCGGTTGGAGAGTATCAAGGGCATAGACGATCTAGAGCAAGTCGCTGCTGATACCAAGAGCTATTATATAAAGCTCAACCGCCAGTGGTACAAGGGGAGATTTAGCCATTTAGGCAACAGGAAGGCTGAGGCCATAGCTCAGAGAGTAGGGGAGGACTGATGGTACAGGTCAGCTTACAAGAAATTAGAGAGTGCGATCGGGAAAATACCCTTGTCGGCTTGAGAGGTTGGGCTCGGTCTCTGGGGTTATCTACATCTGGAGATAAGAAAACACTATGTCGTAGAATACTTGGTGTTGGAGAAAAAGTTACTCTACCAGAATCAGCTCGGAAAGCCTTGTATGGTCTCCAGGAAGAGCCTACCGGATATCAGTGGGGCGGCGGTATTGACTTCGAGATAATACATGGGAGAGCGCAAGTGGAGCGAATACTCGCTTACCTCGGTGAGGAAGGCAAAGTACCTTGGCGAGCCCTTCAAAAGTATGGCAGGGATGTGGAAGTGCAGTTCCACACACACGCTGGGCAGGATAGAGCAATGCCCAGCAACGACGACTTAACTACTTTCATCAATGGCAATCAACAAGTTGATTTTATAGTGGCTGGAACGGAAATCCTAATCCTGGAGAAAACACCGGCGGTTGTCCCCAAGGTAAGTACCGAACTTATAGGCAAAGCCCTATCAGAATTTGGTAACGTTTACCAACCGTGGCTTCAAACTGAGCATCTTAAAGCTATTAGAGACAGGTTAAAACTAAAGACAACACTTGTACCTCGCACAGGCAGTATTTCTTTTGACCTGGGGATTGTAAGGAGGCTGGAATAATGGTGGCGATTAAAATAGGCGGCGCCAAGATACAGCAGATACTGGAGGCAGGCAGAAGGCAGCTCAGCCCCGAGGAATTTGAGGAGTTATCTAGTCTTTTTCTCGATGTAGAGATATACGGACTTACCCCCTGGATAAACACCAGGCTCGGTACGCTTATGTCAAAGATTCAGTGGGAACTGGAGATAGAACCCTCACCGGAATGGGCAGAGGCGCTCCAGGCTTGTGACTACGCCTTCCTGGGTAAGGATCTGAAGGATATGTGCGACGAGATTGGCGCATCTCCCGTCGGGCATAAAAAACGGCTCTGCGCCCGTCTCTACAAGAGAAAGGTACCCGAGGTGGTGGCAGTGATGGAACCCCACCTCAAGAAGATGACTCCTGAGCGAATCAAAGAGGAAATCGAGCGGTACGCTAAGGTCAAGCGGCTACCCCAGACCGAG
>DATKVW010000169.1:0-5855 GCA_035529875.1 Dehalococcoidales bacterium
AGGAAAAGCAACCTTGATGACGTGGGGAAGTAAGCAAATCAAAGAATAAAGGGAGGATCGGACCCGCCCGAATATTCCTGCTCACTTCCCCGCCAGCATTATAGCATGTCTAAGTATATAGAATCTTACCGCTATTCGAGATCTAATGAAGGCATACCTGGAACCTGATGAAGTAGCTATGATGGAGAAGGCAGCATCCAATCTGCGGGACAGGTTGTTGATTCGCCTGCTTTTCCATTTGGGTTGCCGTATCTCTGAAGCACTGGCTGTTACAGTCGAAGATATTGACCTCGCCAATGGCACTGTCACAATTCAGCATCTGAAAACACGCTTGAACCTATCCTGTCCCAAATGCAACACCAAATTAGGTAAGAGTCACACATTCTGTCCGAAATGCGGAGTAGAAGTAAAAGAAGCGGTTGCCAAGGAACTGGAACACCGCCGAGTGCGGACATTACCTCTGGATAGAAATACGCTGGGAATGCTGCATGGCTATATCAAACGTGGTGGCCCGGTGAAAAGAGAAGACAAAAATCTAATCTTCGGTATCAACCGCCACCGGGCATGGCAAATCATCAAAGAGTGTGCCGAGAAAGCCAGCCTGGGGTCGGATGTCAATAGTGGACACCAAAGCCCTCACCCTGCCAGCACTAACCTGGCGTAGTATTTCTGGGCATATGCTGCTGGCGACAGGTAGCCCAGCTTAGCCTGCAGCCTTTGCCGGTTGTAGAAGATTTCAATATACTCCGCGATATCCTCCATCGCCTCCCGCCGGCTCCTGTAGTGGCGATGATTAATCTGTTCCTGCTTTATAATTCCCCAGAAGCTCTCCATCGGTGCATTATCAAAGCAGTTCCCGCTTCTGCTCATTGACACCTCCAATCCAAACTGCCTTAATAAGCCCTGATACTCATGGCTACAGTATTGGTTGCCGCGGTCGGAGTGGTGCAGTAGCCCTTTTCCTGGTCTCCTGGTGGTTACCGCTTGTAACAGAGACTGGCTGACCAAGTTCCGGCTTAGTCTCTCTCCCATAGCATAGCCCACAATCTCACTGGTAAAGAGGTCCTTGTGGCCGGCCAAGTACAGCCAGCCTTCATCGGTGGGCACATAGGTTATATCGCTCACCCACACTGAATTTGGCTGGTATACCTTAAACTGCTGCTTAAGCAAATTCTCGGCCACCGGCAGTTTGTGCTTGGAGTCAGTGGTTACCTTGAATTTCCTCTTCTGCTTGCAGCGTAGACCCAGCTTCCCTTTGATACGCTTGATCCGGCAAATCCCTACCCGGATGCCATGCTCCGCCAGGTCCTGCTGCAATCTCTCGGCACCATAGGTCTGTCTTGTCCGTTTATACGCCGCTCTAATCTCCACCTCCAGCCGTGCTTCCTCCTGAGCCCACTTTGATAGTGGCCTGTCGCGCCAGGCATAGAAGCCGCTGGCTGAGACCTTCAAAATCCGGCTGATAAGCGGGATGGGATAATGGAACCGCATCTGTCTCATTGCCGCATACCGGGCAGCGACTCCCTGGCAAAGTACGCGGCTGCTTTTTTTAATATGTCCCGCTCCATCTTCGCTTCCACCAGCTCTTTCTTTGTCCGGGCCAGCTCCATCTCAACCTCGGTCAAGGGCTTCTGGGCTTTACCAATTTCTCCCAGCTTGCCGGACTTATAAGCCTTGACCCAATAAGCGAGTGTTGATGGAGCCAGGGACAGCCTTTGGGCTGCTTCACGACATGATATCTTATCTTCTACTACCAGTTTGACCGCTTCCTGGCGGAATTCCCGGGTGTACCTTCCTTGTGGAATACCTTTCATACTGACACCTCCGTCTGTCTATTTTACCTGACTTTAGTGTCCATTAAATCCATCCTACCCCACATTTCATCTTAATGTGCAAGGGGTAACATTCCATCGTTTCGTGCAGCGGCAATTTAAAACTAGGTAAAGATGGTATTGACAGGGGACTATCAATAGCATAAAGTAGGAGTCAGAAAGGAGGCAAGCGGTTGGTCTAGCAAGCGATAAGTAGCTTGTCTCTTTGCAACCTTCCAAGCAGGTTGTCGCGGGTTCGAGTCCCGTCTCCCGCTCCAGATAATCTGAAGCCGGCTTTAGTTTCAAAATTTATGGAAAAACCGCCTTAGAAGGCGGTTTTTTTGGAGCAAGGCTCAGGGGAATTGCGCTTCGCCAGCAGCAATACCCCTTTGGGCATATCTAGTGTTACAGTCATCGGCGCTGGTTATAATGGGTACACTAGCTGGTATGTTTCATCTCTACTCTATCCTGTATTTAGCTTTACCTTCCTCATAGAGGTCGCCGCCGTAAATATCGTTTATTACTGTAGCGGGAAAGTCCTCCACCTCTAATCGGCGGAATGCCTCTGCCCCGAGGTCATCATAGGCTACTACCTCTGATTTATTGATGCTCTTGGAAATAAGGGCACCAGCACCACCTATAGCCGCAAAATATACCGCCTTATATTTCTTCATGCTGTCTTTCACTGCTTGTGAGCGGCTTCCCTTACCTATCATTCCTTTAAGACCCTTAGCCATTAAACGCGGGGCATAGCTATCCATACGCCCGCTGGTGGTGGGACCGGCGGAACCACTTGCCTGCCCCGGTCTAGCTGGGGTAGGACCCATATAGTATATTGCCTGTCCCTGAACATCAAATGGTAGTTCTTGCCCCTTATCCAGAGCCTCAATCATCCTTTTATGGGCTGAATCACGAGCCACATAAATAGTACCATTAAGTAAAACTTCGTCCCCAGCCTTGAGGTCTTGTATTACATCTTCCGTTAAAGGCAGTGTAATTCTTTTTCCCATTTCAAATAATCGCTTCTTTATGTCTGGAACTATGACACTGCAGATTAACTGCCACCGGCATGCTGGCTATATGGCAAGGTAAAGTCTCGATATGAACCGCTAAGGCGGTGACCCTGCCACCAAAACCCTGAGGTCCGATACCCAGATTGTTCACGCGCTGTAAGATTTCCTCCTCAACTTGGGCAACCTCCGCATCTGGACTGGGTTCCCCCAGCTTTCGTAATAATGCCCTCTTCGCCAGCAGCATAGTTTCTTCTGCAGTTCCCCCCACACCAACACCAACGATAACTGGAGGACAGGGATTGCTGCCTGTCTCATCTACAGCCTTGACTATAAAGTCGATAACTCCCTGGCGGCCTACCGCTGGTGTCAGCATGCCCAGGCGAATAGTATTCTCAGCACCACCACCCTTGGGCATTACGGTAATTTTAAGCCTATCACCGGGAACTACATCGGTATGAATGATGGCCGGGGTATTATCCTTAGTATTGACTCTAGCCGAAAAAGGCTGGCGCACCATAGACATACGCAAATAGCCTTCACGATATGCCTGTCGCACCCCTTCATTTATTGCCTCATAAAGGTCGCCGCCAACAATATGGGCATCTTGCCCCAGTTCTAGAAAAACTAAAGCTGTGCCGGTGTCCTGACACAAAGCTATCTCTTCTTTAGCAGCAATTTTCGCATTTTCCAGTATTCTATCTATCACCTCTCGCCCTATAGGTGATTCCTCAATCTCCCTGGCTCGCTGAAGTGAAGTCAGGACATCGTCTGGCAAAAAGAAATTGGCATCATAAAAGAGGCGGGATACGGTCATTATTACTTCTTGCGCCTTAATATCTCTCACAAGATTAATTTCCTTTCCCCGCAGACAGTAGAGAACTATGCCACCCATTCCATAGTGGGTGTGATGTAATCCTTACTCACATTCCGGCATGATAGTAGCTATACCTGATTTATATCAGCTCCCTTTAATTGTCTCCTTCATAGCTTCATAGTCTTCACCAGGTCCTGCACTGCCCGGGCGGCGCTAACCAGAGCTGATTTCTCCTCGGCGGTTAGCTCAAGCTCTATTATTTGCTCAATACCGTTCTTACCTAGTTTTACCGGGACGCTGATGACCGTATCTTTAATCCCATATTCCCCATTGAGATAAGTGGCACAGGACAGGATTTGCTTCTTATCTAAAATTATAGCTTCTACCATTTGGGCAACGGCAGCTGATGGGGCATAAAAGGCACTGCTGGTTTTGAGTAAGCTTACAATTTCAGCTCCAGCCTCTATGGTGCGCTTTACCAATTTGTTGATAGTTTCTTGAGGCAAGAGTTTAGTTATCGGGACACCACAGACTGTAGATAGCCTGGGGATAATGAGCATGGCTTGACCATGCTGTCCTAGAATACAGGCGAATACATCTTCTACCGATACCTTAAGCTCGGCAGCAATAAAGCTTCTAAATCGGGCAGTATCCAACACGCCAGATAAGCCCATAACTTTATTTTTTGAAAGACCGCTGGTGTGAAGAGCCAGATAGGTCATAGCATCCAATGGGTTAGCAACCATGATAATAATACAATTGGGTGAATGGTTGACTACATTACGGATAACCTCGGTGATTATGTTCATATTAGCTTGTAACAGCTCATCACGGCTCAGGCCTGGTTTTCTAGCCAGTCCTGAGGTAATGACTACCACATCTGAGTTAGCCGTTTCTTGGTAGCTATTAGTTCCAATGATATGGGTGTTAAACCTGATGATAGGCGCTGACTCAAGCATATCTAAGGCTTTACCTTGAGGTAGACCCTCAATAATGTCTACCAAGACTATATCAGCATAGCCCCTCTCAGCAATTCGTTGAGCACAGGCAGCACCGACATTCCCGGCACCAATAATGCTAACCTTACTAATCATTTCCTTCCTCCATTAGTCTTTCAATCACGGCCTCACTTTCAGACTTCTTACTCAGTATCTTTTCAGCTAATGTCTTATCCATAATCTGGCACCACTCTACTGTTTCTCCACCAGCTTGCCGGCTTTCGCATTGGCGATAAGCTCATCTTCACGTCTTATATCTTCCATCGTCTTTGGTTTTACCTCAGGGGGTGGGGTCTCCAAGCCATACTTCCACCTCAGGAAGCGTAGCCCGGTGATGGGATAGAGAGCATCTATAAGCACATCACCAATATCCTGGGTGAAGTCTTTTACCGCCTCTCTGGCTTTGTCTAATTCCGGCTCAATCATATCAGCGGCGCGACAGGTAATGGGGGTCTTGCCTTGTCCATAGTGCTTAAGCACTATTTCTTGAACTTCAGGGTCAATGGGAGCCGGTGTTTTACCATATAGTCCGTAAACATAGTCCTGCACCTGGCGCGATATCAGCTTATACCTACCAACGAGAACATTCTGGACGGCTTGAACCCCCACAATCTGGCTGGTGGGGGTAACCAGAGGTGGATAGCCTAGCTCTTTCCGAACTCGTGGTAATTCTTTATATACTTCATCAATTCTATCCAAGGCATCAGATTCTCGTAACTGGCTCACCAGATTAGTGGTCATACCTCCGGGAATCTGGTGCATTAGCACGCCGGTATCAATAACTGCCATTCGGGTGGTACCCAGAAAATCCCGATACTTAGGGGCTATGGACTCAATATACTGCCCCAGCTTGAATAGGTGAGCTAAATCCAGTCCGGTGTCCCTGGAGGTTCCTTGAAGAGCAACTACAATAGGCTCAATAGCTGGGTGGGATGTGCGCAGGGCAAATGGAGCCAGGGCAGCATCAATAATATCCACTCCAGCTTCAACAGCCTTGAGACAACTCATAGATGCCATACCACTGGTGTAATGGGTATGGAACTGAAGCGGTATCTTTAATACTTGCTTGAGGGCTTTAATCAGCTTATAGGCATCGTCGGGGGCAATAAGTCCAGCCATATCCTTGATACATAGACTATCAGCTCCCATATCCTGAAGGATGAGTGCCTTGTTGAGGTAATAATCAAGGTTATATACTGCTCCCCCCATTTTAGGCTCG
>DATKVW010000170.1:0-7609 GCA_035529875.1 Dehalococcoidales bacterium
CCACTCTAACCTGCTGCATGAAGCCCCTGGTTTCCTTAGTCCTTACCTCAGCAGCATCAGTTTTATCTGCAATGTTCTGGGACACGTTTAACTCCTTCCTCATTGAGGTTAGTCTACTACCTCTCAGGAGCTTGTGCCACCTACCTGGAGTGTACGGTTATAGTGGCCCTATCTGTGTCCCATTATCGCTGACGGTCTACATAAACCCGTGTGCACAACATGGTGCCCCTGCCTTCTTGGCCAAACCCGAATGAGGTATGATGGGACTCCCGACAAAATCGGGATGATCCCGTATCTAACAGCTAAGTTGGGAGCCAGGTAAACAGAGGCTGGGGTCTGCCCACCGGTGTGAGCGAAGAATAAAGAAATTCAGCTGGAGCTATTGACCTACAGGAATATAGTATGTTGTTATGTGCTGTGTGCGCTTTTCAATATGTTAGGGCTGTTGCCTCTTTTCGTTAAAATGGGCGATTCTCATCGTGAATCCACAATAGGCTTAGCTTAGGGCTTAGTCATGCGGTACAGCCGGTTAGCATAACAGTTCGACCGAGACTGAAGTACCCTTGCCAGGCTGTGATTGAGTAACACAAGTGCCGTTAAGCAATTTAGCTCTCTGGTCTATTCCAGCAAGGCCTAGCCTACCCAGCGCAGAAAGGTCACTTAATCTTTTCGGTGGGGAAAATCCAACGCCATTGTCTTCCACTACTATACAAAGTGATTCGGGGGCAAATGATAGCCTAACTAGTGCTTCTTTGGCTCTTGAGTGACGCCTGATATTGTTTAGAGTCTCCTGGACTATACGGAAGACGGAAGCTTCAGCGTCTGCATGTAGCTTCCTAACCTCACCATTTACCAGCACCCTGGTTTTGATTCCGCTTCCCTCTTCCAGACATTCCGCCAGCCATCTTATTGCCGGAATGAGCCCTACGTTGTCTATTATGCTTGGTCTCAAGTCAATGCTCAAACCTCGCACCTCTGCTACCACCCGAAGAATAGCGTCTCTTATCCATTCTGCCTGTTCTCTCCTTTTTAGTTTTTCACTGTGTTCGCTAGAGACCATACCCTGAGCACGATTTGCGATAGCTAATAGGTCTTGCGTGGCACCGTCATGGAGTTCCAGGGCGATGCGTTGCCTTTCACCTTCCTGTGCCTTGAGAGTCTCCGAAATGTAAGTTTGCCGTTCCTTTTCTCGTTCCGCCAGCATTTCCCTCTGCCTTCGTCGCCATTCCAATTGCGAAGCAACACCTACTATTATCGCTAGAGGAATCAGGGACATCGCTATATTGCGTAATCCACCATATGCCTCCACCCGATAATATAGTATACAAGGTAGTATTGCTGCCTCAGATAACGTCCAAACGATTATCGGACCTCGCCACCAAAAAACGATGGCAGTGTACAAAATCGGTATAGTGTAGAGGCTACCAATGAAGTCATGAGCAAACTCAACAATGATCCAATGCCAAAACCAAGGGAACCAGTCTTGCCACCTATAATATATGAGGGTAATGGTTACGGTAATTACGAAGATAATCCAAAAATGAGGGCTACGTATAATTTTGTCCCGAAAATATGAATACAATTCGGTTATTGCACTCATGAAAGCCACACTATTCGATGTCGTTCATCGTAACTATACCAGCACGCAGTGCCATAATGACAGCCTCGGTCCTGTTTCCGACATTCAATTTGGGAAAAATCTCTGCCAGGTGACTTTTAATCGTGCGTGAGCTAAGTTCTAACGCCGACGCGATTTCTTTGTTGCTCAATCCCCTTGCCGCCAACCTAAGGATTTTTAGTTCCCGGCCAGTAATCTTCTCCCCGGCGTGCAGAGGGACGGGCTTGGCTATATGGTGGAGAGCATGTCTAATTACTTGCCGTGAAACTGAGGGGGAAAGAACTGTCTCTCCAGCAGCTACTCCGCGCACTGCCTGAACAACTTCGTGGCCAAATACGCTCTTTGTCAGGTAGCCAGCAGCGCCTGCTTCAAGTATGGCAAGGATATGCTCACTATCATCATGAACAGTAAGAACTAGGATTGCTATGTCGGAGCGTTTAGCCTTAATTTGCCGCGTTGCGTCAAGACCGCTTAGCCTAGGCATGGTTATATCCATAATCACCACTTGCGGGGCTAGCTCTGTGGCGGTCATGACTGCTTGCTCACCATCATCAACCTCAGCGACTACTTCAAAGTCAGCTTCCTTTTCCAAAACACTTCTCAGCGCTTGGCGGAGCAAAGGATGGTCGTCAGCCAGCATTATGGTGATCTTCTCGGGTTGGTTTTGGCTGATAGTGGATACTAGTATCTCTTCGGCCATATTTGCCTCCTCCATATATAGATGGAGTACAAGGTATGTTACACCATCCTTTGCCAGAATACAACTTTAGGTCACGGCCAAAAGGCGGTTGAAACACGATAGAAAGAGGTATATATATGTTATATCTTTAAAGATATAACAAGATTCCTATGTTCGATTTGATGCATGGAAGCAGATTAGCGGGTTCTACCAGGGAAAACCAGGGCGCTGCAGGTTTATCCTTTTACCTAGCAGCTTAATTATCAAATCTCTCCCTCCCGTGACCGGAGCCCTGGGGGTAATCGGGATGAGTGGTAGAACGCAACAAAGGGGGGTGATAAATGAAATAGTGTAGAATATCACGATTTGCAGGCTGAAATCTTACAGGAGGTTAGAAATGCAAAGAAAAGCGTTGTTAAAGGTGTTGGGTGGTACTTGTTTGGTCGTGGCGTTAATAGCATTACTTATGGTTGGTTGTGCTAAACCAGCCCCAGCCCCGGCCCCAGCCCCGGCACCAGAAGAGCCAGAGGTAACTAAGTGGGTATTCCAGCCAGCCTTTGGTCCGGAAGATGCCGGCTGGGGTTGCGGCGTAGTACCCTGGATTGAAGATGTCGAAGCGGCAACCAAGGGCACGATAGAAATTGAGCTATTGCCTCTCGGTTCAATATGTAGTGACCCTGAGGCCCTTCCCATGACTATAAAAGGGGTGTTAGACCTAACCGCTGGCTGGGCGACTAACTACGGCGGAGATTTACCTGAAGGTCACCTGGCTTACGGGCAGTCATTCACCAGCCAAACCTGGGAGGAGCACTGGGATATTCTGTGGGGTGACAAATACCGGGCCGGTGAACTTGTCCAAGAGGCATGTCACGAAAAGGGTATCCACTGGGTTGGTTGGTGCTCCCAGGGATGGAATTCATCTTACGGCAACTTTGAAGTCCACAAATGGGAAGATTATCAGGGCAAGAAGATGTATGCTGGTGGTCCTCAAAGTGTGTACCTTGAAGCCATGGGAGGTAACCCGGTGGTGATGCCTCCCACCGAGATATACATGTCCATAAAGACGGGAATCCTTGACGGCACCTTCTGGGATGTTGGCGGAACAGATGACATGAAGTACTATGAGGTTGTAGACAATTACTTCTTGCCTCCGTGGTGTGGAAGTCAGAACCAGGAAATTTTCATAAATCTTGATACCTGGAATGCCTTGGAACAGTGGCAGAGGGACGCCATTAGTGGAATCTTCCAGAGCAACTATGCCAAGGCCAGCACGATGCACGACGAGCTCGTCGGCGAGGCGATACAGACTGCCAAAGACAACGGCTGCAAGGTTATAGAAATGTCTGAGGCCGAACAAGCCAGAACGCTGGAGAGGGTAAAGGAACTGGTCTGGCCCGAGACCCGTGAACTATCACCACGCTGTGACGAGGGAATGGACATATATATGCAGTGGATGAAAGACCACGGTCGCCTATAAACCAAATTGGAAGTAGAGGGCGTATTGGCTTAAACCATACGCCCTCTACAGGAGAACGGGATGAAAGTCTGGAATAAATTAGGGCAAGCGGTTGACCTTGCCAATGAATGGATGGGTAGGCTAGCTTGGGCCCTAATTCTCTTCTTAATGTGCTTTGGGGTATACGATGTAATACGCAGGTATATATTCAACGCCCCCACTGTCTGGGGTTATGTAGTACTTAAAATGGGCCTGGTTGCCCTAGCCGCTATTGGTGGGGGATATGCTCTCAAGCGCGGCAGTTTTGTCAGGGTAGATATCCTTTATGCACGATGGTCGAGGCGAGGCAAGGCGATTGCTGACATAGCTACATTTGCCTTTGTAGCCTTGTTTTGTGTCATTGGGATATGGTACGGCATAGATATGGCCCACTTTGCTATAACTACGGGGCAAGTAACAGCAAATGTGGAGCAATTTCCTATGGGCCCGGTTAAGTCATTAATACCCCTGGGGATTTTTTTAGTTTTGCTGGTAGTAGTGAAGACTTTCGTCTCTGACATAAGGGTGGTATTCCATAGGAGGGAGAATAAGTCCCTTATTTCACATAAGTGAGTAAATGAGCGCTTATTTTAGAGAGCAAAAAGGCAAGGGAGTCAAGAATCCCCCATTTTAATAAATGGGGGTTGCTACTAAAGGTTTGTAGTTGTGAATCTTAGGAATTAGGACACGATGGATATTAGCTTAATAGCCGCTCTAATGTTTCTGTGCATGTTTGCCCTATTGGCTGTGGGGCTACCTGTCGCTTTCTGTTTGGGTGCTACCGGAGTTATATTTGCCCTTGCTTTCAGTCCCAGAAGCCTGCCAGTACTAGCATCGGGCTTTTTTGGGACCCCCTACGTAGAAATCATTTTGACACTCCCCATGTTTGTTCTTATGGGAAATCTAATCCGATATTCAGGTATCGCTGAAGCAGCCTATGATATGGCATATAAGTTAATTGGTGGTCTTGGCGGCGGGCTAGCAATGGGGACTACCGTTATCTGTACCCTTTTTGCTGCTATTACCGGAATAATACCCCCAGCCACCATGACCATGGGGATGATAGCCGTACCCTCTATGCTAAAGCACGGATATGACAAGCTTATGGCTGTAGGCTCTGTAGCAGCAGGAGGGGCGCTAGCTGACCTCATTCCTCCCAGTGGGGGCATGATTTTCTACGCTCTTTTAGCCAAGGAGTCGGTGGGGAAGTTATTTATGGGAGGGGTAATGCCAGGGCTGCTGCTGGCGACTCTGTACATGGTTTATATTGGCATAAGGTGCAAACTGCAGCCGCATTTGGGTCCCCCGATACCGCCAGAGGAAAAAGTCCCCTGGGGCGAGAGAATTCTGTCTATTTACGCCATTTGGCCATTCCTAGTCCTTATCTTTCTTGTTCTTGGCATAATTTATATGGGGGTGGCTACACCACCAGAGGCTGCCTGTTTCGGCGCTGCTGGTGCCTGTCTCATTAACGCTATATACCGCAAACTGACCCGGCAGGTGCTTAAAGACGCGTTGTCCACTACTGTCGACCTCAGCGTCATGGGCTTGTGGATTTTAATTGGCGCCTACTTCTTTGTCAATATCTTCAGCGCTTTAGGCTGCCGGGAGCTGGTAGCCACGGCAGTGACAGGAATACCAGGGGGAAAGTGGGCGGCCATAGCTATGATGTTAGGCATTGTCCTGATACTGGGGTGTGTTATGGACGACTGGGCGATAATAACTCTGGTTACCCCCCTATATACACCCATAGTCGTGGCTCTGGGTTTTAGTAAGCTGTGGTTTGGCATAATTCTTATCATGACCATACAGACCGCTTTCCTGACGCCACCCTTCGGTTGGGTTCTGTTCTGCCTGAAGAGCGTCCTGCCTAAAGAGATAACCATGGGAGATGTTTACCGCTCCGTTATCCCCTTCGTTTTGCTTCAGCTAGTCGGTTTGACCTTGGTTATAATATTTCCGCAAATAGGATTGTGGCTGCCGGGCACGATGAAATAAGTAATCTAGTGGACTAATATGCTGGGAAAGCATAAGAGGAGTCAATCCACAGGGAGAGCGATAGACAAAGGGAGAGGAAATTTGATGGAAGCAAAAACAATCCAAACCTTCTGCCAGAATTGCCAAATGAAGTGCCGGCTGTTTTGCCGAGTTAAAGAGGGAAGGCTCACCCATGTTGCCAATGCCATGGGCTTAGAAGGTATAAAAGCTCAGGCCTGTGTGGAACTCATCTACCATCCCGACCGGGTTATATATCCGTTAAAGAGAGTCGGGAAAAGGGGTGAAGGCAAGTGGAAACGAATATCGTGGGATGAGGCCCTGGATATTATGACCGAGAGATTCAGTCAAATCAAGGAAAAATATGGAGGCGAGGCTATCGCTACCATTTGGACTTCCGGTCACAGGGTGATGGCTTCCGCAGCATGTTTTATGTTCAGCCAAGCCGCTGGCACACCAAATATCCTAGACATGAACCAGCAATGTGACCTCCCTCTCGATGCCGCTCAACAGACCACATTCGGAGAGAACATTCTCACCGATCAAACGCCATACTTCAAGTACTGTAAGTGTGCCTTGCTATGGGGTTCTAATAGCAGGCATAATCGCAACGCTTTAGACAGGGACATAAATTTTGCCCAGACGCGTGGAGCGAAAGTGATCAGGGTAGACCCCAGACCACCAGAGACACTGGACCTAGATAGATTGGGTCTCCCTGCTGCCGACATATGGTTGAGAGTCAGACCAGGAACTGATGCTGCTCTAGCACTGGGCATGATAAACGTAATCATAAATGAAGGACTGTATAATAAAGAATTCGTTGACAAATGGTGTGTTGGCTTTGAGGAATTAAAGAAGCATGTCCAGGACTACCCCGTAGAAAAGGTAGCCGAGATTACCTGGGTTCCCAAAGAGAAGATTATTGAAGCCGCCAGACTATTCGCTACTACCCATCCATCTTGTGTCCAAGCCCGTCTCGGTGTAGGTTCCCAACAGGTTAACGCTACCCAGGCGGCAAGGGCTGTTTGTATCTTGAGGGCAATAACTGGAGATATTGATGTTCGCGGCGGTAACCTCCTGGGGCACGGAGAAATAGGTGATGCACTGCGTTTCTTTAGACCAACATTCCCGCCAGGAGTCGAGGAGAAAAGATTAGGAGCCAAAGAGTTCCCCCTCTTTGCTGGGTCGCCCGAGACCGTAAAGGATTTCACGCCTCCGGGATATGCCCAGAACCAACTATGCCTACAGGCAATGCTCAATGGAGACATTAAAGCCTTTTACATCCCGGCCTGCAATATAGTGGTAGGTGAGGGGGATAGCAATAAGACCGTAGCCGCCCTAAAGAGCCTGGATTTCCTGGTAGTCGTTGACTTCTTTATGACGCCAACAGCGGAATTGGCTGACCTGGTATTGCCACCAGCTCACTTTTTAGAAACCGAAATTCCCATGCGTGCCTATCAAAATATGGGGCCAAGATACATGAACTACGTCCTGGCACCGAGGAAAGTCATCGAGCCGGTGGGTGACTGCTGGGATGATAGAAAGATTGTCATGGAACTGGCCAAAAGAATGGGGGTAAGTCTCCCATGGCAGAATATCAAAGAATACAACGACTGGCTAGTAGAGAAGTTTGGAGTTAAGTATAGAGATATTCGCAATAAGCCCAATCAGATGATTTCATGGCCTTTAGAGTACAAAAGATACGAAAAAAATGGATTTAGGACTCCGTCGGGTAAAATCGAACTCTATGCCAGCATACTAAAGAACCACGGCTATGACCCGCTTCCCTCCCATATAGAACCGCCACAAAGCCCAATCAGCA
>DATKVW010000171.1:0-2518 GCA_035529875.1 Dehalococcoidales bacterium
GGGAGAGAAAAGAGAAACCAGGTGTAAGGCAAAAAGAGGGAAGGTTTCTAAAATCGCATTACCCCTGGGTTTTAATCTTTTGTGTTCTTTTAGCATTTACTTCGATAGGGCTTGTTACGGTTCCTAGGGTGGTTAGCAAACCTTTGGCGATTAACCTTACCTATCCAGAAGATAACTCGTCTATCCCACAAGAGATTACTGTTAAGGGTTATGCTACTAGCGAATTAAGTTCTGAGCAGCGTCTATACATAGTTGTTGAATATGGAGGGCTATGGTGGCCACAGTATAGCGAGGTTACCATTGGGTATTCTCAAATGACCAAAAGATATGAATTCAATACTCCTTCTAGGATTGGAAAAGAGGACGATGCCGGGAAGACATTCACGATAAGGGCTATCTTGGTTGATTCGGCTATACATCAGCGTTTTCAAAGTTGGTTTCAGCAACATATCGTCACAGAAGGATGGCCTGGAATTTCTATTACTGAAGTGAACCAGTGGGGAGAGGTGGAGATTTGCGACAGTATTATTGTGACACGCCAATAAATAAGTTTTATATGGAATTCAAAGCTTATCCAGGGGAAGCAGTTGAGAAATCTATTATTAGGAGTAAAAAATATGAAATCGGCTATTGATGAACTGGAAGCAAAAGCTAAAGCAGCCAAGGCAGCGTCACGGCGGATGGCTTACCTTTCGGCTGAGATCAAGAATAAAGCTTTACATAATATTTCCAATGACTTGTTAGCCAGGCAGAAGCAAATACTGGCGGCAAATCAGATTGATTACAAGGCAGGTGAGTCATCAGGCATGAGTACGGCTATGCTCGACCGCCTGATGCTGGACTCCAGCCGTCTTGAGGCTATTGCCCAGGATGTGCTGTCAGTAGCCGCCCTCCCCGACCCGGTGGGAGAGGTGTTTGATATGCGCACCCAGCCCAATGGTTTGCAGATAGGTAGAAAACGGGTGCCACTGGGGGTAATTGGTGCAATCTACGAAAGCCGACCTAATGTTACCATAGACATCTCCGTCCTTTGCCTGAAGTCGGGCAATGCCATTATTTTGCGGGGTGGTAAAGAGGCAATTCACTCTAATAGCGCTCTGGCTAAGGTGGTTCAGGAAGCGGCAGCCAGGGCGGGAGTCCCTGACGGCGCCGTGCAGTTTGTTGATAATACTGACCGAACCCTGGTCAATCACCTGCTCAAGATGGATGACATCATTGACCTGTTTATTCCCCGGGGTGGTGCCGGACTGATAAGGTTTGTTACTGAGAATGCTACTATGCCGGTGGTCAGCGGTGGTATTGGTGTCTGCCATACCTATGTGGATAAGAGTGCCGATGTGGACAAGGCAGTGGCAATTGCCTTTAACGCCAAGGTGCAGCGCCCTACCGTTTGTAATGCTCTGGACTCTCTGCTGGTTCACACTGATATTGCTCCCCGTTATCTGCCCTTGGTAGCGGCGGAGTGGGCTAAGGCAGGGGTGGAGATGCACTGTGATGAGCAGGCGCTATCCATCCTTAAGTCCAATCCTGATTTGAAGCTCGTCCCGGCTGCGGATGAGGATTGGGGTAAGGAGTACCTGTCGCTGGCAGCAGCGATAAAAGTGGTGGATTCTGTGGGCGAGGCAATAGAGCATATTGAACGCTACGGCTCGGGACACTCTGAGGCTATTGTTACCGAGGAGTATGGAGCGGCGATGCGTTTCCTCAATGAGGTGGATGCAGCTTGCGTCTATGTTAACGCCAGCACCCGGTTTACCGATGGTAGTCAGTTTGGGCTGGGGGCTGAGGTGGGCATCAGCACTCAGAAACTGCATGCCCGGGGTCCGTTGGGGCTGAAAGAGCTAACCACCTATAAATGGATTATCTTCGGTAGCGGGCAGGTGCGCCCGTAGAGATTTGATTTCCAGGATTAAGGAAAGTTAGAAGAGGATAGCTTTACCAACCCCTCTCTTATTTGCACTCCTTTAGGAAGAGAAATACCGAAGGAGAGTCAAAGATAGACAATGCCTCTCTTATATAATCAATTCTCCCTCTCCTTAATAACAGGAGCTTGTTTAATCAGGGATGTCTAAGAGGGGCGTTAGCCCCTCTTCATAAAATCTTCCCCCTCCCTTGTAAGGGAGGGGGATAAAGGGGGTGAGGTAAATATAAATACCTACTTTGTCTTTGCTGCCTCCAGGGCAGCTTGCTGAACTTGAAACAGTTGCTTGATGCCTTTTTCGGCCAGGGAGATCAAGGAATCAATAGTCTCCTTGGAGAAAGGTGTAACTTCCGCTGTGCCCTGAATTTCAACAAACTTTCCCTCGCTGGTCATGACCACATTGAAGTCAACGGTAGCGTTGCAGTCCTCGTCGTAGCACAGGTCTAACAGCATATTGCTGTGCACGATGCCGATACTGGTAGCCGCAATGGCGCTTTTCAGAGGTATGGATGATATTACCCCCATATTGTTCAGGGTTTGCAGTGCCTGATATAAGGCAACATAGGAACCAGTAATGGCAGCGGTTCTGGTGCCACC
>DATKVW010000172.1:0-3406 GCA_035529875.1 Dehalococcoidales bacterium
TACGAATGGCCCCACAGCCATTAAGTAGGCATAAAAAACAGAGCCTACAAGATTACCCAGATAAACCCAAAACCAGACTCTTAAAACATTGCCCCAAATGGCTTTTTTCATCATAGCGGCCATTGGGACCAGCATACAATCTCCGGTAAATAGCTCAGCACCAGTTATCACTATTGCAATCAAGCCTACCGGGAAGACTGCACCTCCAACAAGGCTCTGTGCACCACCTGAAAAGCCAGTGCTACACACAGTACACAATGCTGCTCCAATAGCAATATAGGAACCAGCCATAAATCCGCGGAGAAGTAGTTGAAATACCGGAAGATTCGACTTATAGACCCCCGCAGTCCCCGCCATAAGGGTCATTTTTTGTGGTGGATTGAAAGGCACTTCCTAATACCCCCTTTCTAGCCTAACTCTTTCTCCATATGCTCAATACCCCTAACTTGCTAGATGAGAAGAAGAGAATTACACACCCAAGTAGCATATTCTCTTATTTGCATACCCTCTGCCGACCTCACCTGCCTTTACTCTCCATGTGCTTACACTCGTAGCAGGCTCCTTTCCCTGTTCCGATTCCGAAGAAGACGCTAAATCACCGCTTTCACACCGCGGCAATTCAACCCAGGAGCTGCTATTCAATTATCACTATAGCTTTCTGAGTCCCCGTAATACTCCGTAGGCAATCATTCCACCAGCCAGGGCTGTCACCAATTGAGGCCAGCTCATCATCACTGCCACGCTTGAAGCCAGGTTTTGGTTGAGAAGCAGACCGATGACTATTGAACTGGTACCGGATAGAAAGGCGAACTTCAAAATACTTCCTGAGACCAGTCCTAGCCAGTAATTCCTCTGCCTCAGATAACCGAAGGTTATAACTAAAATGGCGTTCCCCACTATAATAAAGGGAATCATCGGAGCCAGCACCGGGGGCAAAAGCCCGACAGCCAGGGCAATTGAGCTTGGTATTAAACCAATAAGAAGCGCATCTCGCATGCCCAATAAAGCCACGGCAATAAGAAGGGTAGCATTAACAATTGGACCGGTGATAAATTGGCTGTGGGTCAGGGAAGCGGCAGTGGCTATCCCCAACAGCAAAACAAATTCGATTGCCCTTGTCCTGGTAATGGCTAGACTTTCCACCTGGTTGTTCATCTCTCAACACCTCCTTTCATAATAAAATCTTGCCTTTCCGTTACCTATACTCTTTTTCTCTTAGTATATTTGGTATGCAGGAGATGGTGGGATTTCTCTCCTAGAGGCTCCTTCAGGTAGTCCTGGTATACCTTCTTTATTGATGGATTATCATGCGACCTTCGGTAAGGGAGTTGTCTATCTTCGCTGTAAAGGGTTTGCCCCCGAATGCCTCTCAGCGCCATATTAAAGCCGATTGGCTGCCCTCCACCACCGACACAGCCGCCAGGGCAAGCCATAATCTCAATGAAGTGGTAGGGTGACTTACCCGCCCTTACTTCGTCAAGAACCTTCCCGGCATTGCCTAATCCATGGGCTACAGCCACTTTCACTTCCAGACCATCCACATTTAGGGTAGCTGTCTTTATGCCGTCAAGCCCTCTTACCGGCTCAATATCTATTTTCTCCAATTCCTTTCCGGTGACCAGCTTATAGGCGGTTCTCAATGCTGCCTCCATCACTCCACCAGTGGCACCGAAGATGGTTGCGGCACCTGAATAGAGTCCCATAAGCTCCTCTGCGGGCTCATCAGGCAGGCTGGCAAAATCAATTCCTGCCTCTTTAATCATGCGGGCAAGCTCCCTGGTGGTAAGGACATAGTCAACATCCTGAAACCCGCTGTCCCTCATCTCGGGTCTCTGTGCCTCGAACTTCTTCGCTGTGCAGGGCATGATGGAAACGGAGACAATCTTCGCCGGGTCTATTCCTGCCTTTTCAGCATAGTATGTCTTGGATAACGCCCCGAACATCTGCTGCGGGGACTTGCAGGTGGACATGTTGGGAATAAGGTCGGGATAGAAGTGCTCCATGAACTTAATCCAGCCTGGAGAGCACGAGGTAATTTGCGGCAGAACACCACCTTCCTTAACCCGCTTCACCAGCTCACTGGCTTCTTCAATAATGGTCAGGTCGGCAGAGAAGTTGGTTTCAAAAACAGTATCAAAACCTAATCTCCTCAGTGCAGCGTGCATCTTGCCAGCAACAAGCGTTCCAACAGGAAGGCCGAGGTCTTCGCCCAGTGATGCTCTCATTGCCGGCGCTTCCTGAACCACAACATGTTTTTCGAGGTCTGCCAGAGCTGCCCAAACTTCATCGATTGCCGACTTTTCCTTAATTGCTCCTACAGGACAGACATGGATACATTGCCCGCAGTTTGTGCACTCCACATTGCCCAAGCCGTTCTCCAGGAAAGTAGAGACCATCATTTCTAAACCGCGATTGACAAAGCCAATTACGCTCACCGTTTGCACATCGTGGCAAACGCGAACACATCTCCCGCAGAGAACGCATTTATTGGGGTCACGAATAATAGCCGGACTGGTCTCATCCAGTTCATAGTGTGGTTTTTCCCCCTCAAATCTTATCTCTTTCACTCCCAGCTCAAAGGCTAGCTTCAATAGCTCACAGGTTTGATTTCTCTCACAGGTAGGACAATCTATGTAATGATTTGCCAGCAGGAGTTCCACGATCATTCTTCTGGCTCTTCTCACCCTGGCTGAGTTTGTCTGCACCTTCATCCCCTCGCCTACCTGGCGTACGCAGGAAGGGGCTAACCTGGGCTCACCCTCAATCTCAACACCGCAGACACGGCAGTGATATTCCGGTTCAAGCCCCTCCAGGTAACACAGGTGAGGAATATTAATCTGCGCCTGCTTAGCCGCATTCATAATGCTGGTTCCCTCAAGAACGGTAACCTGTTTTCCGTTTATCATTAGTGTGACCATTTTTGCCTCCTTATTTCTCCAGGCGCTGTTCAAATTCGCCTCTAAAAAGCTTTATGGCGCTTGTAGTGGCATTCATCGCTGCCTGCCCCAGTCCGCAGCAGGCGGTATCATACATCACCTCTCCTAACTCCACCATCAGGTCAAGCTCTCTTAGCCTGCCGCCCCCATTGGCAAATCGGGCGAGCATTTCCCTGGCTCTCCGGGTGCCCTCACGGCATACCGAGCACTTGCCGCAGGACTCATGAGCGAAAAAGTCTATCGTGTTCTTAGCCACATCTATTATGCTGGTATCCTTACTTATTACAATAACTGCACCTGAGCCCAGCATACTGCCGGCTTTGGCTACGCTCTTGTAGTCCAGCTTCACATCAAGGTCAGTGAGCAAGCAGCTGGAAACTCCGCCGGGTAAAGCAGCTTTGAACTCCCCCTTTACCCCTCCTCCATAATTTTGGATAAGCTCCTGCAGTGTTGTTCCCATGGGAAGCTCA
>DATKVW010000173.1:0-2103 GCA_035529875.1 Dehalococcoidales bacterium
CCGGGTTATGAGGTCTGGCAAGAGCGAATAGTCCATGCCCAATCAAGGCTGAACACAGCTGAAGACAGGCTAGACTCAATGCTGTCTGGCAGTGATATGAAGGAAGTAGCCATAAAGAAACTGCAGATAGAAGCCGCCGGAATGTCAGTGGCTCAAGCCCAGAATAGCCTTGACAAATTAGCCGATGAAATAGCCATCAAGGAACTGCAGGTACAGGTAGCCAAAGACTCGGTAGGACAGGCCAGGCAGTCCGTTGCGCTAGCCAAGCAGTCCCTGAACGATGCCCAGAAGGATATAGACGAGGCAACCATCACCGCCCCACTCACCGGCGTAGTCGCTAACGTATACGTCAAAGAAGGTGACCTCATCCCCGCTCCCACCATGGCACCCCAGACAATATTTCACTTGATTGACCCCACCAGCATGGAGCTAATTGTGGAGATGGATGAGATAGACGTGCCGGATGTGAAGCTGGCTCAGGAAGCTATTATTGAGATAGACGCACTACCCGACGATGAGTTTGAGGGCAGGGTTACCACTATCTACCCGCTGCCAACCACGGTGGGCGGAGTGGTGCTGTATAATGTCAAAATAAAATTTGATGTGCCCAGCGACTCCGGTATCAAGGTCGGCATGAGCGCCTCGGCTGACATCATAACTGATAAGCGGAGCAATGCTCTGCTGGTGCCGTCCCGGGCTATCAAAGAAGACGAACAGGGCAATCCCATAGTAAGGGTTATCGCCGACGAGCAGACCCAGGAAAGACAGGTGGTCACCGGCATCAGTGATGACCTGGAGACGGAGATTATCAGCGGACTGACTGAGGGAGAGATGGTTCTGGTGGAAATTCGCGCCAAGGCCGCGGAAGAAGGAATTGGCTTCTTTTAATAAATCTGAAAATTCCCGGACAGGTTAATGCCATGATTGAACTTGAAAACATAATCAAAGTTTACCGAATGGGTAAAGTAGATGTCCATGCCCTGAGGGGAGTGTCCCTCTCTATTGACCAGGGGGAAATGATGGCGATTATCGGGGCTTCAGGCTCCGGTAAGTCCACCCTGATGAACGTCATCGGCTGTCTGGATAAGCCCACTTCGGGTAAATATACCCTTGACGGAGCCGATGTCGGACGGCTTAACGATAATAAACTTGCCGAGCTGAGGAATAAGAAATTTGGCTTCGTCTTCCAGGACTATAATCTCTTAACCCGCTCCAGTGCCCTATCCAATGTTGAGCTCCCTCTTATCTATAATGGCAGCCATCAGAAGCGCAAGCAGGCAATGGAAGCACTGGAAAAGGTGGGATTGGCCGAGAGGGCGGGGCATAAACCAACCGAGCTATCCGGTGGGGAACAGCAGCGGGTGGCTATCGCCCGGGCACTGGTGAACAACCCTTCTCTAATTCTGGCTGATGAGCCTACCGGCAACCTGGATAGTGTCGTTACTAACGAGATTATTGCCATATTCCGGCAGCTTAACAAGGATGGTATCACCGTAATCCTGGTCACTCACGAAATGGACGTTGCTTCTCAAACCAGAAGAATTATTCGCCTTATGGATGGGCAAATTGCCAGTGATGAGAAAGTCACCAAGGCAACCTAGTGTTAACTTAAGCTTATCGGGAGATCTTTAGTGAAAATTATAGACTCTTTAGTCCTCGCCATAAAATCACTATTCGTGAACAAGTTACGTTCCTCACTGACCATGCTCGGCATCATAATCGGGGTTGGGGCGGTAATCACCCTGATGTCGGTGGGGCGGGGAGCTGAAGCTATGATTACCTCTACCTTTGAACAGATGGGCACCAATGTACTATATGTAATGTCTACTAACCCTGAGGTCGGCGGGATAGGTGGAATGTCTCCTGTGTTTGTTACGCCTACTCTTACCCTGGATGATGCCGAGGCTTTGGAGCGTGTCCACTCGGTGGCAGGGATAGTCCCGGTAAATGAAAACTTTGTTGAAATAACCGCTGGCGGTGAAAGTAAGACGGCTATAATTCATGGGGCTACCCCTGACTATCAGGGGGTATACAATTACCCTCTAGCTTCAGGTCAGTTTATTTCTGATAGGAATGTAGCTTCAAGGGATATGATGGTGGTGC
>DATKVW010000174.1:0-9326 GCA_035529875.1 Dehalococcoidales bacterium
TGAACGAGCAACGCGTATTGCCAGTTGGGTAGGATGGGGTATAGGTTCACTCCTGGTTATTGGCGGCATTGTGGTAATGATTCTCTATAGCCAGTGGTTTACTGGACTATTTCTGGCATTTGTGGGGTGGGTTTTGCAGAGTGCAGCGACGCATAGTCGAAATCAGGTGATACTGTATGAGACCCTGCGCAGTGTTGTGGCTCAGGACATAATGACTAAGGAGTATTCTGTGGTAAATCCACAGCTCAGTCTCAGTCGTTTAGTGCGGGATTATGTTATGGTTACCGGGCAACGCTACTTTGTTGTGGCTGATGAGGCTAAATTACTGGGGATTGTGACTGTGCGTAATATAAAGTCGGTACCCAGGAGACGGTGGAAGTCTGCCCGTGTGGGTAAAGTGATGACGCCGGTGGGCAAACTTAAGACGGCTTATCCCCAGCAGTCGGGGTCAAGCCTGCTTGAGCTGATGGATGAAATAGGAGTCAACCAGATACCAGTTCTGGAAGAAGACGGGGTAATTGGGGTTGTAATTCGGGATAGTCTAATTCGTCTGGTCAAAACTCGTGCCAAACTTGGAGTTTAATTGGCGCTCAGCGTACTCTTATACTTATTGAGTGGTTTCTGCTAATATCTCGCCGGGGATTTCATCGATAACTTTCCTCTGTCGGCTTTGCTTGGTATAAACTCTCCATCTGGCTTCAAACCAGCGGAAGGGGCTTTCTGCTTCGGACCATATTCTCAGTCTCGTGTCACGGGGGTTCTCAGTTGCCCATGTCACACGTTTAATGCTGGTGAGGGGTGTGGCGGTGGTTATTTCAACCTCATATTGGTCACGCTTAGTTCCCTCTGGCAGTAACCCCTGACGATAGATAGTCCAGTCCACCTGAACCGAATTTCTGGGAGCAGCTCTGGTTCGTATGTAGAGCTGGCAGTCCTCCGGGCTGTCAAGACTCAACCAGCGTGATTCCTCAACACTTGTCAGCAGTGGAAAAGATTTTACCCGATTAACTTGGTAACTACTCCGTTTGCTCTCAGGGAGACATTCCCCAACCACGTCCTCCCACTCCTGCCAGTGGAGGTAGGACTCATTCCTGTGCTGCAGCTTACCGCTGGCGGCAGGAACTTCGCCAACAATATCTTCCCAGCGGTCTGTTCCCAGAAGCCAATCGGCTTCATGCTCAAAATTACCACCTTTGACAAAGACGGAACATTCTATTTGTCCACCAAAGAGGTAGTGGAGGATTTGGTCTGCCATAGGCTCAGCGACCTTGTCCAGCTCTTCAAGCTCGCTGTGACCATAGTTTCCGTAGTAGATTACATCAGCCTCGTCACAGTATTGAGCTGAGATGGGGACAATACCATCATCCATGTTTCTTGGCCAGCCGTCTACTCCACCGGCATCAAACTGTTCACTAAGTGGTGCCGCTTCACCGGATATGAAAGCCAGCCAGTGTTTGTGGTGGCTCACCCAGCTGCCGTCTTGACCGCTATCATACTGGGCTAGGGAATCACAAATCCCCTTGTCTAGGCGTGACCATACTGTTTGACAGTAGTTCAAAGCGGAGCCGCCACCAGCAACAAAATACTGGTTCAGGCTCTTAATAGGACTGTTGACGGTTATTACCATCGCCACTTTGTCGGTTAAATTACCTACATTGTGAGCTGTTGCGTAAAGGGATGCCTTGCCTCCCATACTGTGTCCCACCAGGATTAGGTTTTTCTTATTTTTGAAGTGCTTGTTGATACTATCAGCGATGTTATTAGCCCAGGTCTTAACATCTACATAACCGGGGTAGCACCGCTGCAGGGTATCAATCTGGATTTTGGTGCCGGGGTGAGCTTGTTCGTAATCACGGATATACGCCGGTAACTGCTCTTTAATGGAATCAGACAGGAGCTGGAAGTCGCAGGCATTACCCCCCATACCATGAACAAAAACGAAGTTTAGCTCCTTAACCTGAGTTGTGTCTTCAGGCGAAGATTGTGCTGAGCTGCAGAATCCGGTTTGGAGGCACAGTATAACGGCTATCAGCCATACCAATCTTTTCATAATGACTTTGCGCATTGTGTTAGTGTAATGAATGATAGCACCCGCTGGAATATAATTACAAGATTTGTAGACCGTCAAGCAAATGGGCTAAGGAGTGTTTACAATCAGTAAGCGTAGGTTTAAAATGTCAAGTAGCCAACGGGATAAATTCCTCTAAGTAATCTTATTCCACAAGTTTATTGCTATATTTGGGGAAAAGATTCTGAGGATATTCTTTTACTAATCTAGATGGAAGGTGGTCACAATGAAACGCACTCCTTTGTATGCAGAGCATCTTAAGCTGGGAGCCAAAATGGTTGAGTTTGGTGGCTGGGATATGCCTCTCAACTACCCCACAGGGATAGTTGCCGAGCACCTGGCAACGAGGAAGTTTGGTGGGCTGTTTGATATTTCCCATATGGGTAGATTTCGGGTAAGCGGACAGGATGCTTTGCCCTTCCTGCAATATGTCTTAACCAATAACGCGGCAGCGCTGGAGCCGGGACAATCGCAATACACCATAATACCCAGTGAGAGCGGTGGAGCCATTGATGACACTTATCTCTACCGGGTGGATGAAGAGGAATATATTCTTGTGGTCAACGCCGCCAATGCAGAGAAGGATTGGGAATGGCTCCAGAAGTACACGCATAAATTTCCCCGTTTAGTTTTGGAAGACCATACTGCCAGAGTGGCGATGCTGTCATTTCAGGGACCGAAAACGAAGGCAGTACTGGGAACAATTCTGGGGGGTAGAGACCGGCTTCCCGAGCCGATGAGAAACAGCTTGATAGTTGCTGAGGTATTTGGCTTTAAAGTGCCCATAGCCAGAACAGGTTATACCGCTGAGCCGATATGCTTTGAGCTATTTCCCCCTGCGGAGATAGCGGTGCGTTTATGGAACAAGCTGCTGGAAGTCGGTGGTGATGGAGGTATTGTTCCTGCCGGATTGGGAGCCAGAGACACACTGAGATTGGAGGCGGGGCTTCCTTTATACGGGCATGAGCTGGGGAATGATGTGGAGGAGAAGGAGATTCCCGTGTTTGCTCTGCCCGCTGCCAGGTTTGCGATGAGCTTTGGCAAAATTAAGGGAGAATTTGTGGGGCGGGAAGCATTGAGGAAGCAGTTTGAGGAAATCAAGCTGAGGGAGGAAGGCCGGCTTGCTACGCCGAAGGAGAAACAACTGGTTCCCAGAGTCATAATGCTTATGGCGATATCTGGCGGTGGTGTTGCTCGAGCCGGTTACCCGGTCTATGTAGATGGGAACCTGGTGGGGAATGTGACCAGTGGCACCGTGGTTCCTTACTGGGGGGTGGAAGGAGCTGGCGTCAAAGCCAAACCCGGTGTCGAATCTAACAGGAGAGCAATATGTCTGGCTTACCTTGATGCCGATTTAAAGGAGAACCAGAAAACAGAGGTCGTTATCCGGGATAAGAGGGTTGAGGGGATAATCGTGGAAAGGCATATCGGGAGTGAAGCAGCTCCATATGCCCGACCCTTGTTGGTTGAGGAACTGGTGGGAGCCGCGCCAGCCAAGCCTGAAGAATCTATGGAAAACCTGGCTAAAGGTCTGGTAAAGAGGGCTAAGGACAACACTATATGGCGACAGAAGAATACCATCAACCTTATACCCTCGGAGCAGACCCCGTCGCCACTGGTAAGATTGCTGATAATAGCTGACCCGTTGGGGAGATACGCTGAGCACAGGAAAGTAAAGGCTTTGGGAGATGCTGAGGTTTACTATTATCAGGGAACGGGGTTCATCGCTGAGGTAGAGGTGGAGTTAGTTGAGAGGATGAAGGAGTTCCTCGGCTGCTCCGAAGTGGATGTCAGACCAATCAGCGGGCAGATGGCTAATGCCACGGTATTCAGTGGTTTGGTGGCTTATCTTAACCGGGTGGATAGGCGGTCAGAGCCCAGAAGACTGAGAAAAATTATTAATCATCATATTGGTCGGGGAGGACACTTAAGCGCTCAACCGATGGGGGCATTAAGAGATTATATATCCATTGACCCGGTCACGGAAAAATGGGCGGCGGTGAATTTCCCGGTCTTAGCAAATAACCCGTATCAAATTGACCTTCCCCAGTTAGCGGAACTCATTGAGGAGCACAAGCCGGAGCTTATCATTTTTGGCAAGAGCATGATGTTGCACCGCGAGCCGGTCAAAGAGGTAGTGCGGATGGTGGTTGACATAAAACCAAAGCCAATAGTTATGTATGACGCTGCCCATGTTCTGGGTCTGCTTGGTCCCTGTTTTCAGCAGCCCCTGCTGGAGGGAGCGGACATTGTTACTGCTTCAACGCACAAGACCTTCTTTGGCACGCAGCGGGGAATAATCGCCAGCAATATGAGCGAGGGGACGGATTACTTTGACCTGTGGGAGAGGATAGAGAGGAGAGCCTTCCCGGGTGGGGTGAGCAACCATCACCTTGGCACTTTGCTCGGGTTGTTAATGGCAACCTATGAGATGAATGCCTACAAGCGTGATTACCAGAAACAGGTAATAGCCAATGCCAAAGCCTTTGCTTTAGCCCTGAAAGAGCGGGGACTGCAGGTGGAAGGCGACCCTGACATCAGCTATACCGAAACGCATCAGGTTGTTCTGCGAGTAGGCTATGCTAAGGGGATAGAGGTTGCCGATAGGCTGGAAAAGAATAACATCATAGTGAACTATCAGGGCTTGCCTGATGATGAGGCTTTCAGTGCCAGCAGTGGTTTAAGGATGGGTGTCCAGGAGATGACCAGATTCGGTATGAAGGAAGAGGACTTTGGCGAACTGGCTGATTATATAGCGGATGTGATACTTAATGGCAGGGATGTCTCCCGGCAGGTCTCCAGTTTCAGACAGAAATTCACCAGGATGCAGTATTGCCTGCCTGAAGAACAGGCGAGACCTCTGGTTGATGAGCTCATTAGCAGTCTTATAAAATTGTAAGATTTTTTAAAGTTTAAAGGCGTTCAGCAGTAAGGGTTAAGGAGGTAATCGTTAATGGCTAATATTTCATACTCGGAGTTACAACCACCGTGTCGGATTCTTCTGGGTCCCGGACCCAGCAATGTCCATCCCCGTGTCCAGAGGGCTATGGTGGCACCATTGGTGGGGCACATGGACCCCTATTTCTTCACCATTATGGATGATACTATAGACTTACTGCGCTTCCTTTTTCAGACAAAGAATGAGCTTGCCTTTCCCATCTCCGGCACCGGCTCAGCGGGAATGGAAACTGGCTTCTGCAATATCCTGGAACCGGGTGATGTTGCTGTTATCGGGGTCAATGGATTTTTCGCGGAGCGGATGGTGCAAAATGCACAGAGGTTTGGTGCTGAAGTAGTTCGGGTTGATGCTGAGTGGGGGAGAATTGTTGAACCTGAGGCTATTGAAGCGGCATTAAAGGCTCAGAAAAAGGTGAAGCTTCTGGCATTGGTTCAGGGTGAGACCTCCACCGGTGTCCTCCAGCCATTGACCGAAGCCTCGCGATTAGCTAAGCAATACGAAACCCTGTTCCTGGTGGATGCGGTCGCTTCCCTGGGAGGACAGGAGATGGCGGTGGACGACTGGGGCATAGACATTTGCTATAGCGGCTCCCAGAAGTGTATAAGCTGTCCCCCTGGTCTTGCCCCGATTACGGCTAACCAGAAAGCTTTGTATACGGTAAAGTCACGCCAGTGTAAAGTGACCAGCTTTTATCTTGACCTTATGGAGCTTGCTAAATACTGGGCGTACAAAAGCACCAAGGCATATCATCATACCGGACCGATAAATCTGTTCTATGCCATGCACGAAGCTCTGGCTATGATTGTGGAAGAGGGTCTGGAAGCCCGTTGGCAACGCCATTTTAGGAACGGCTCAGCCCTTCAGGCGGGGCTGGAGGCTATGGGACTGACACTACATGCCCAGCTGGGTCACCGGTTAAGCACACTGACCTCGGTGCACATCCCTTCCGGTGTTGATGACCCGCGGGTGAGGCAGAGGCTGCTTAACGAGTTTGGCATTGAGATTAGCGGGGGCTTGGGGCAGCTAAAGGGACAGATATGGCGCATCGGGCTTATGGGACATTCTTCAAGTGAAAAGAATGTGCTGCTTATCCTGTTTGCCCTGGAGAAACTGATGGCTGACGAAGGCTATAAGATAGAGCCGGGGGCGGGGATAACTGCCGCTATCAAGTTCCTGAGGGAGAAAAAGGCTCCATAAAACCTTTGATTTGGTGGGGCTGTGACTTACCTATCTTACCTTTCGGTCAGGCGGAATTGACAATTCCATGCTATTGGTTTAATATCACAGGGGTGGGCAATGAGAAGTTTGTCGCCTATTATGAAGGGAGAAGAATAGCCAGCGCCGGGAAACTTGGGGAACTCTTGGATATGAGAAAGGTGAAGCCTTTTCTTGAAAAAAGAGAGTTCCTGATAAGATGTGTTGATTTGGACAGGGCGGAGGTTATTTTTAGGGGGGATGTGGGGTTTTTAAAAAAAGAATAGTGAACACCGAGGTGCCCAGCGCGAGCTTGGGTTTAAATGGGAAGCAAATCCGGTGAGAGTCCGGTGCAGCCCCGCTGCTGTAACTGAGGTTTAGAACTTCAGAAGCCAGAACACCTGCCTTGGTCGTCCTAAATCGCCTCCGCAGGGGAGGCACGGGGCATTATAATTTCCCCTCGCCGGCGACGAGGGGTTTTTTATTCTGGAGGAGATAGCACGAATCATTCATCCTGAGCTATTCGATTAAAGATGGAAGCAGTGGATAATCTATTAATATTGTTTGGTGCCCTGGTTCTTGATTTGGCTTTGGGTGAACTGCCCCGCTCCGTTCATCCTGTGGTGTGGATGGGGAAGGTCATCTCTTTTGGGGAAAGGGGTGGTGATGGGCACTCCCGCTTAATTCAGTTTGTCTATGGGGTGGGGATATCTTTGTTCATTATAGGGCTATTCACTGCTGCCGCATATTTTATCCTCTATTATTTAAAAAGTCTTAGCTTGGCGGCGTATGTTGTTATCGGGGCAGTGCTTCTTAAATCTACCTTCTCTCTGAGAGAATTGAAAAGGGTAGCCCTCAATGTCAAGGAGTTTCTGCTGAAAGAAGAATTGAATAAGGCACGTTATGAACTGCGCTCATTAGTTAGCCGTAACACACAGGCTTTGTCCCCGCCGCTGATAGTATCAGCTACTGTGGAATCAGTGGCAGAGAACACCTGTGACAGCTTTATTGCTCCTCTCTTTTATTTTTTGCTCTTTGGTGTCCCTGGCGCTATTGCCTACCGGGCAGTCAATACCCTGGACGCTATGATTGGCTATCATGGAAAATATGAGTATTTAGGGAAATTTGCCAGCCGGCTGGATGATGTGCTTAATTTCATACCGGCGAGATTGACAGCGTTACTTCTGGTTTTAGCCAGTTTTTTATTACGAAAAGATGTCCGGGCTTCGTGGCGGGTAGCTTTAAACGACCATTCCAAGACCGAGAGCATCAACGCTGGCTGGACTATGGCAGCGGTTGCCGGTGCCCTCAATGTGCAACTGGATAAGGCGGGACACTATAAGTTGGGTAAAGCAGGCACGCCTCTAATTCCAGGTGTTATTGGTGCCTCATTACAACTAATGCAAATATCGGCGCTAAGCTGGGTAATAATCTGTTTTGCAGTAGGAGGAGTTTATTTTGTCCTTGCGTCCTAGACCCGAGGTGGAGAATCTGGAAATCTGCGCCCATGGCGGACTGAATCAGGCTGAGCTTAAGGCGATGGGGCTTAGCCCGGATTCGGTTGTTGACTTTAGTGTCTGCACTAACCCGTTTATGCCTCCACCGGGACTACAAAAGGTTGTCGATACTGCTGCTGTTAGTCGCTACCCTGATTCCGAAGCAACCGAATTCAGGCAGTGTCTTTCCCAAAAATTAGAGGTGCCTCCGGATAACCTTCTGGCCGGGAACGGTTCTACGGAGCTGGTTCGCCTTATCGCTTTAACTTACTTCAGCCATGGGGATTCCGTCTTGATTATTGAGCCAACCTTTGGTGAGTACGAGGTTGCCTGCCAGATTGTCGGGGCAGGAGTGGTTAAGCAGTGGGGTCGGGAGGAGGATAATTTTACGCTACAGATAGAAGAGACAGTTAACCTTATCCGGCAGCATCAACCCAAGGGGGTTTTTATCTGCAATCCCAACAATCCTACCGGCCAATACCTCGCCAGGCGAGAAGTTGAGAGAGTTCTGGATGCTGCGGGGGATGGTCTCCTCATTGTGGACGAGGCTTATGTTGCTTTTGCGGACGGAATCTGGTCTTCTATTGATTTAATTCACCGGGGCAATGTGATTATTGTGCGCTCTATGACCAAGGATTACGCCTTAGCCGGGCTGCGTCTGGGCTATGCGGTTGCCAGTGAGGAAATTATCAACGCTCTGCGCCGGGTTTGCCCACCGTGGAATGTTAATACCGTAGCTCAGAAAGCGGGGGTCATTGCTCTGGATAATACCGAGCACCTAGAGTGGTGTAAGGAGGAGATTCAACGGGCAAAGCAATTTCTGGTGGATGAGCTTCATCGGCTCGGCTTCACCTTGGTTCCGTCAGACGCGCATTTTTTCCTGATTAAAGTAAATAGTGCCAGTGGTTTCCGCGCTGCCTTGCTCCAGCAGGGTATACAGGTGCGAGATTGCGCTTCCTTTGGTTTGCCCGGGTATGTCCGTATCGCTCCCCGCACCATGCCTGAGTGTCAAAGACTCATCAATACTATTCAAGCGATGAAGGGGTGAAGAATGAAAAGTAAACTATGTGGGGTGGTAGTATTTTGCCTGGCTTCAGTGGTAATATTAAGTCTATTTGTGGCCTGCGCGGCACCCGCCGAAAAGGCAACACCATCCCCGATTGAAATTACCGACCAACTGGGCAGAGTAGTCAAATTAGAGAAAATCCCGGAAAGGATTATTTCTCTTGCCCCAAGCAATACCAAGATACTGATTGCTTTAGGTTTGTGGGACAGGGTAGTAGCCGTCACCGACTATTGTAGTTTCCCACCGGGGGCTCAAGAGAAACCCAGCATAGGTGGTTTTAGCACGCCAAATATTGAGGAAGTGGTCGCCCTTTCTCCAGACCTGATACTAGCCACCTCGATCCACGAAAAGAGCGTCATCTCCAAGTTTGAGGAGATGGGAATGACCGTTTTTGCTCTAAATCCCAAGACCCTTGACGAAGTATTGGAATCTATCACTCTGGTTGGAGAGATTACCGGGAAAGACGAGGAGACTTCTCGCTTAGTAGCAGGAATGCGGGACAGGATTAAGGCGGTAACTGACAAGACAGACAATCTACTGGCG
>DATKVW010000175.1:0-4268 GCA_035529875.1 Dehalococcoidales bacterium
AACTTTGATGATAGCCTCAAGGAGCCCAGAGTTCTACCTACCCGGATACCCAACTTATTGCTTAACGGCAGCTCCGGGATAGCGGTAGGGATGGCTACCAATATTCCCCCCCATAATCTTAGCGAGATTTGTGACGCCATCTCTTATCTCATTGATAAACCTGGAGCTACTATTGATGAACTTACCAAGTTTATTAAGGGACCTGATTTCCCTACGGCAGGAATCATCCAGGGGAAGGAAGGGATTAAGAATGCTTACGCTACCGGCCATGGCAAAATAGTAGTCCGGGCCAGGGCTCGTATTGAAAGCATGCCCGGAACTGGACGTCAGCGCATAATCATTACTGAGCTTCCTTATCAGACGAACAAGGCTGCCCTGATAGAGACCATAGCTAACCTGGTTAAAGATAAGAAAATCGGGGGCATCAGCGAACTGCGTGACGAGTCAGACCGTAATGGCATGCGTATTGTCATTGAATTGAAGAAAGAGGTTTACCCGGAACAGTTGCTCAACAACCTGTATAAACATACTGCCATGCAGTCTGCTTTCTTTGCAAATATGCTGGCTCTGGTTGATGGTCAGCCCAGAGTAATTAGCCTTAAAGAAGCGCTTCAAAATTATATAGATTTCCGCCACGAGGTTATCACCCGGCGCTCCAGATTTGAGCTGAAAGAGGCTAAGGCGAGGGCTCACATTCTGGAAGGGCTGAAAATCGCCTTGGACAATATAGACAGGGTGATTGCTACCATCCGGAAGTCGGAGACGGCTGAAGCGGCTCGCCAGAACCTCATGGCTGGCTTTGGCTTATCCCAGACCCAGGCACAGGCCATCCTTGATATGCAGTTGCGCCGTCTGGCCAATCTGGAACGAAGCAAGATACTTGACGAGTATGCTGCGGTAGTCAAGAAGATTGCTTATCTGGAAGACCTTCTGGCTAACCCGAGGCGAATGCTTCTCCTGATAAAGGGAGAGGTGGATGAGTTGAAGCCCAAGTATGGTGACGAGCGGAAAACCCAGATAGTTGAGCAGGGGGTGATGGAATTTAGGGCTGAAGACCTTATTCCCCACCGAAGTATGGTGGTGACTCTCAGTAGCCGGGGATATGTCAAGAGGGTACCCGCCCATGCCTACACGACACACCACCGCGGCGGCAAGGGTGTTATTGGCATGGTCACCAGGGAGGAAGATGCCGTAAAACTGCTGACGGTGGCTGACACCCATGATAGTCTCTTTTTCTTTACCAACCGGGGTAAAGTTTTTTGCCTTAAGTGTCATGAAATTCCGAGCGATAGCTCCCGCGTGGCTAAAGGGACAGCGGTGATTAATCTGTTCCCGGTCGCTGAGAGGGAGAAGGTTACGGCTATGGTAGATGTGGCTGATTTCGTGACGGATACCTATATGTTAATGGCTACTTGCCAGGGGGAAATAAAGAAGACGGCGGTGGACAAATTTGCTGCGGTGCGGAGCAGCGGGCTTATTGCGATGGATCTGGCTGAGGGAGACGAGCTGGTAGCCGCCTGCTTGGCCACAGACCAGGATGATATTATCTTCGTCACCCAGCAGGGGCAGTCAATCAGGTTTGCCGTATCCAGTTTAAGAGCCAGTTCCAGAACCAGCGGTGGCGTGCGCGCCATGCGCCGGCTCTCCGGTGACCGCGTGGTCAGCATGGATAAAGCTGATGTAAAAGCTTGTCTGCTGGTGGTGACTGGTGGCGGTTTAGGAAAGCTCACCTCGATTGAGCAGTACCCACGGCAGAAGCGTGCCGGCAGCGGGGTGAGGACTTTCAAGATTGTTGAGAAGACGGGGAAGGTGGTTGCCGCCAAGGTAGTTTATCCAGCGGAGCAGGTAATGATAATCTCGGCTGACGGGATTGTCACCCGTACCCCGGTGACGGAAAAAGACCCCAGGCAAGGTATCACTATTCAGGGCAGGAGCACCCAGGGGGTGAGGCTGATGAGGCTCAGTCCTGGTGATAAGGTGGTGGCTATCGCTTCCTTTGAGATGAAAAAGGAGAAGGCGGAGAGCGAGCCTGAGAAAAAGGGCAAATAGTGACTATACCCCGTCTTTCCCTGGCGGCAGATTAACTTGGTCTTAAGTGGTATTAGCTGAAGTGGTATTAGCTGAGCCCGAAAATCTTTGCTGGCAGGCCGGATGCCGGGACTGTAATCCGCAGGCATTACAGGCCTCATGACGGCAGTCATGAGTTTCCTTACCTTTTATCGCCCGCTGGTATTCCTGTTTCAGGAAAGCTGCCGATACACCCGCATCAATGTGAGCCCAGGGCAGGAGTTCGTCCAGAGTGCGCTCACGCCGGGCGTAGAAATCGGGCTCAAGTCCGCTTTCAGCAAAGGCGTTAAGCCAGTTTTCATAATTAAAGTGTTCATTCCAGGCATCAAAGGTTGAGCCCAGCTTCCAGGCACGATAGATAACTTTACCCAGTCGCCTGTCTCCCCGTGATAGGGCTGCCTCCAGAAGGCTTAGCTTGGGGTCCGGCCACGATAGTCTGGTTCCTTTCCGCTGTAATCCTTGCTTGAGAAGTTCGTGCTTGTCACTTAACTGTGGCTCGTTTTCCTGGGCTACCCACTGGAAGGGTGTATGCGGCTTGGGCACAAAGGTTGAGGCGCTGACCCTTATCTGTGGCTTTTTCCCGCTGGTCTGCCTGCCCAGTGAGCGGACCTTATTCACCAGTTGAATAATACCGTCTACATCCTCGGCGGTTTCGGTGGGAAAGCCGAGCATAAAGTATAGCTTGAGGGTTGTCCAGCCACGGTCAAAGGCAGCGGCAGCGGTTTCCAGCAGTTTATCTTCCGGGGTATTCTTGTTGATAATCCGTCGCAGTCTTTCGCTTCCCGCCTCCGGGGCAAAGGTGAGCCCGGTCTTACTGCGGGCAGGCAGGGAGGCCATTAATCTTACTGAAAAACTGTCAAGGCGCAGGCTGGGCAGTGACAGGGCAAGATTGGGGTAGCGCTGGGACAGGCTTGCCACCAGTTCATCAATGCCGGTATAGTCGCTGGTGCTTAGTGAGACCAGGGAAATTTCATCATAACCGCAGTTGCTGATTAGGTCTCCGGCTGCCTGCAGCACTTCCTCAGGAGGGCGCTCTCGCACCGGTCTGTATATCATGCCTGCCTGGCAGAAACGGCAGCCCCGACTGCACCCCCGCTGAATCTCTATTGCTCCCCGGTCGTGGACTACCTCAATGAAGGGGACTACCAGTCTGGTTACCGGAGGCGGCAGCTTGTTTACTATCCGCCGCTGAATGCTGGGGCTGGCTTCGGCAGCAGTAGGGGTGATGCTCTTGATTAAGCCGTCAGCCTGGTATTCCACCTGGTACAGGCTGGGGACATAGATGCCGGGGATAGCCGCCACCTGGCGAAATAGCTGTTTTTTTGAGGCTCGTTTGCCCGAGTCTTTCCAGCTGCGGAAGCTGTCAATCAGCTCAAGCAGTGCCTCTTCCCCATCGCCAACCACGAAGATATCAATAAAGTCAGCCATGGGTTCCGGGTTTAAGCAGCAGCTGCCTCCGGCGATTATCACCGGTTGGGAATTGTCTCTCTCTTCAGCCAGGACCGGTATCTGGGCCAGGTGGAGCATGTTCAACACGTTGGTGTAGGTAAGTTCATAGCCCAGGGAGAAACCGATGATATCAAACTCTTTCAGCGGGTGCCTGGACTCCAGGCTGAACAGGGGAATGCCGCCGTTCTGCATGGCGGCAGCCATGTCTATCCAGGGGGCATAAACCCTCTCGGCAAGAACGTCCGGCTGGCGGTTGAGCAGGTCATACAGAATGGGTAGAGCTATATTGGACATGCCTATCTCATAGGTGTCCGGGAAGCTGAGGGCAATCCGTATTGGGGTTTTGTCCCAGTCTTTGACGGTGCTGTTCCACTCGCCGCCGGTATAGCGGGCGGGCTTGGTAACCTGGGGCAATATGTTATCCAGATAGGTCAAATTTTATTCTCCAGATTCGCCGGATATATACGACTTTATCTCAAAAGGGGTATAAAATCAATAAAAAGAGGGGCTGTGCCTCTCATTTCTATCGTTTGGCCTCAGCCCCTCTTTAATTCTCTTTGTTTCGGATATTTAAACCTCTCTAAACTCGCCCTCCACAGTGCCTTCTTCTCCGCCGCCTTCTTCACCCGCAGGTGGCTCACCTTCCGGGGGTGGTTCAGCCCCTGGCGGTGGCGGTTGCTGCTGATAGACGGCACTGCCGACCTTCTGCATGGCTTCAGATAGTTCCTGGGTTGCTTTACGTAAGGCATCAA
>DATKVW010000176.1:0-3533 GCA_035529875.1 Dehalococcoidales bacterium
CGGGAAGGAAATCGGCATCAAAAGGGAAAATGCTGGGTTCGTGGCAAAGGAATGCCAAAAAAATGGATGGGTCGAAATAAATAGTGATAACCTCTGTGTTATTACCACCGAGGGCCTGAACGCTATAGGTAAACCGGCAACTCCCCTTTCCCCGGAGGAGTCCGAAATTACCAAAACTCCCGCGAAAATGAAGCCCTCGTCTAAAGCGCCGCCCTCAGACTTGGGTGATATAACTAATATGAAGTCAGCTGCCACGGTTAAAAAGCCGGCACCAGCGAAAAAGCCTGCTCCAGCCCCCTCGCCTGCGTTGGTAGAACAAACTAAAGTGGCAGGGGCAAAGACGGAAAAACAATCCCAAGAGGCAGAAGCAAAGGCGGAAGGAGAAGAGGAACCACAGCCTACCTTGTCCTCGATTGGCGCCACCCCCCGCCAGATATTCCAGAATATGGGGGTCATGATAGGTATCAGGAGGGACTCCATCCCCCTGGTGGCCAACATGGTCTGGACCGGTAATTGTTTCGACCTTGACTGGGTCTGGCAAAAGATGATTGATTCCCAGATACCATTTGACCTTCGTTCATTCTGGATCAACGGATGGAAAAGCTACGTGGTCCAGGAATATCCCAGCGCGAAAGACTGGCAGCCACCTACACATGCTGCCGAAGAGGCGAAGACCACCCAGGAAAAGGAGGAAATAAAGAAAGAGCAGAAGGGGGAAGGGAAGAAGGAGTGGCTAATCGGCTCCAATAACAAGATGGTTAAGGTTGGTCCCTCTGCCGGCCTGTATACCTTCGAGGAGGCCCAGGGTGTCGTCACCATTGATAATATGAGGCGAGAAACAGAAGTTGCCCTCACTTTACATGGAGAGCAACGATCCGAGAAGATATCCGAGATACTGACTGCCCTGGCTCCTTATCTCAACAAGGAGAAAGATGTTGGGGAAGGCGGCCGGGAAAAACTTTCCGACCTCATCACTGCCCTCACTCCATTGATACAGAAGGGAGAGACCGGTGATGGTGGCCAGGGACTTCTCCGGGAGCTGTTTGAACAAAAATTAACCTCAGCCCTGCAGGCATTTGAATCACGCCTTCCCAGCGGAGAGAAGGCGCCCTGGTATGAGACTCTTCCTGCGATGCTTACTGCCCTTGCGGCCGTAGCGCCGACGCTACGAACTCTCATGGGCATCCCCGACACACAAGAGATTGTCCGGCAGATAGAGGGCAAGTTGCCGAAAAATAATGGTATGCAGCCATATACTGTCATGGATTCGTCGGGCAATCCCATGGTCATGGACTTGAAGACCATCCTGGACGTTAGAAAGTTTGAGTCAGAGCAGAAGAGGGACGAGGATAAGCACAAGGCTTCTATGGATATGATGTCAGGGTTACGGGATTTCGTTGGTAAAATAGGAAATGCCGCCACCAGAATGGGGGGCTCATGACTGATTTATTAGAGGCACTGAAGTCCGTAGGTGGCAAGGTCGGTAAGGGACTGGCCATTGAGTTGTTCCTGGAGTACTACGAGAAGGACATGATCTCCCAACTCAAGGACATGCTTGACCAGTCAGGTATTATTGCTGAAGATATTCCTGAAATCGTCCGGGAGAACAAAGCATTACCTATTCCCCAGGTCGCCTTCCAGAACATGAAGGGGCTGGAGGATTATCTGGTCACCCTTAACCCTGCACGCATATTCGAGTGGCTTACCAAGGCGAGGCCGGATCTTGGCCTCGCTCTTGCGTCGCTTGATGATGCCGGCGCCGAATATGTTGTCAGGTTCAAATCGTTCTTCATAGATTCTATTAGAGCTGCGCCGTTAAAGGAAGTGCCACCTCCCACTCCCGATAGTTCGGAGGAGGTACCGGAGAAAACAGTTGCTACTCAATTGCGCGTTACCTGCAGTGAGTGTGGCGAGGCCTTCATGACGACAAGGCAGGAGATTGACAGCCTCAAACAGTGTCCTAACTGCGGCGCACCGGCTAATTTGACCGGTTAGCTCTTGCATCTTTTCCATTTTTGTGTCTAAATAAAAGAAATGGAAGAGAAGTACGTTGACCCGGGCCAATTCGTCTTCAGTTTCATTATCGGCTCTATAACGAGTATCTTGCTCGGAGCCTGGACGCGTGCCCCTCTATCTACAGGGAGGTTGACTATGTATCAGGCTATAGAGGAAAGGCGAGGGGGGCTCCCCCTGAATGATGTCGAGCGCATTGCCCGGCACTACGAGCTGGCCCAGGATGATGCTTGTGCCCTTCTCGAGGTATATAGTGTAGAAGATCTGCTCCCGGAGAGGGGCTCCGGACTCCCTACCAACTTTAATATGTCGGGGCATACCATCGATGACCTGAAGTATGGTCTTGATGCAGCCCTATCAGGGGGACAATCGGCCGATGTAGCTATTGCCAGTACGGATCTACCCACAGATGCAGAAATCGGAGACTTTTTCGTAGGGGCAACTTCCATGGGTTACCGTCTATCTTACCCCCAAACGGAAATCTTAAAGGGCATTCCCGTGACGAGTTTTAACGTGAGATATGAAGGGTCACCACCGGGAACAACAGGGCAGGCAGCTCTCGCGCTTATCACGGTTATCCCAACTGCCCTCATAGTGGGTATTATCGCCTTCGGTATTACAAAGATTAGCGATATCTCCAAAGCCCTGGTACCGCTGCTCTTGATCACCGGGGGTATAGTCGTTATCTCCCTGGGGCTCCTGAGCCGGAAACATGTTGTTGAGACAGCCGGAAAATTTACTCAGCGCCGTCTGGCAAAGACCCAGATGAAGTACCTGACGAGCACAGATAAGAACGATAAGGTCACACAACCGAGGGAGTGGCAGTTCCCCAAAGAGAAGTACCCGCGTCCTGAGAAAGTCGGCCCGGAGCATCTACCTGATACCCGGAAGCGCACCAGGGACATGGTCGAGGTCTTTGCCTGGCAGGAACGAGACAGAGCCAATGTCGAGATCAGGGACAAGGAAACTCACGAGACCGTTGCCGAATGGTGGGATAATGATTTGCGACAGATGTTTGAGGATGGCTTCTTCAAAGGAGGTCTCCCCAGTCGGTCGTGGGAGAAGCCTTCAAGAAATCTCATTGAGAGTGTCCTTGATTATGCCGAGTCGGTTGGTTTACTCATTACAGAGAGCAAATGGGCCTACAGGCTGGCCAAGGGCTATAGTCTTCCCCCGGAGTACCTCCACCTCCTGGAACCCGAATCTTTCCCTAAAAGGAAGAAGGCCCTGGAAGGTCTAACCGGCCCTATCGAGATCGCTGAGGTCCACGATGACGGAGACCTTACCGTCACAGACGCTAACGGAGCCCTCTATGTGGTGACCACCGAGGGAGAAGTTTTCCTTCACCATACCGCCAAGAATACCCTCGAGAAGGTACTCGGCGACCAGTACTTGATCGTTACTGACCCGGGTAAATCGACGTTTAATAAAGGCGAGACCATATCTCTCTGGTCTTTCTACCGGGAAAATCAGAGATTAAAGCAGAGAGGGGAAGCCCAGGCCAGTGGCTCTTACGAGAT
>DATKVW010000177.1:0-2138 GCA_035529875.1 Dehalococcoidales bacterium
GTTTTGAGAAAGTAGAGTGTTTAAGAGGGGCGAAAGCCCCTCTTTCTTTTTCTTCCCCCTCTCCTTGATAGGGGAGAGGGATAAAGGGTGTGAGGTAGATAGTAGCTATTACTTTTCATTATCTTTTCCCACCCACCACCCTGTATGGAAAGGGGATAAGGGGGAATGGGGTCAGTAAACAATCTGAAAAGTGAGCTGGTGGTATTGATTTATGCCAACAATATAATTATACTAATTCTAAATACGGGAGAATAAAGGCTAACTAATCAAATACCAAGGAGGTATAAATGCCTGAAGAACTAATCGGAAAAGTTAGTGACTTTTTTGCCCGACCTGTCGTAGCCGGGATTGAGTTAACTGCAACCTTGAAGGTAGGGGACACAATCCACATCAAGGGTCATACTACCGATTTGGAGTTCACTGTTGACTCCCTGCAGATTAACAACGTAAATGTTAACGAGGCGAAGGCAGGAGATGCTATTGGCATCAAGGTCAGCGACCGGGTAAGAAGTGGGGATACCGTCTATAAAGTTACCGACTAAACGAATATCCCCCATCCCTCAATTGGCTGAAACGTGAAGTTGATTAGGTCAGACTCCTGACCAGATTAGCCATCTCGATGGCGTTCATCGCTGCCTTAAAACCTTCGTTGCCTTCTTTAGCCCCCGACCGCTCAATAGCCTGTTCCAGGGTATCAGCGGTGATTACGCCATAAATAATGGGGAGCCCGGTTTCCAGACCCACTTTAGCGATGCCCTTACTCACCTCAGCTGCAATGTATTCAGAGTGAGGCGTTTCGCCACGAACCACAGCACCCAGACAGATAACAGCATTATACCTATTGGTCTGAGCTAGTTTTTTGGCTAACAGCGGAATCTCAAACGCGCCGGGAACCCAGGCAACCTCTATATCCCCCTCATTGACGCCATGACGAAGCAAGGCATCCTGTGCCCCCTCCAGCAGTTTTTTGGTTAAAAATTCATTAAAACGGGAAATAACCAGCCCAAATTTAAGTCCCTTCCCCAGTAACTCGCCTACGAAATGTTTATTCACTGCCCTCTCCTTTTACCAGATTATTTATCAGGAGCATCCTTTACTTCTAAAAGATGACCTAGTTTTTTCTGCTTTGTCTTTAAGTAATAACGGTTATACCGATTGGGACGGACAATAATGGGAAGTGTTTCCACTACTTTAAGCCCGTAAGACTCCAAACCTACTACCTTCTTGGGATTATTGGTAAGCAGTCGAATCTGGTGTAAACCCATCTCCGCCAGAACCTGGGCACCTATGCCATAGTCTCTCAAGTCCGGAGCAAAGCCCAATTGTAGATTAGCCTCCACCGTGTCCAACCCCTCATCCTGCAGGGCATAGGCGCGCATTTTGTGTTCGAAACCAATACCCCGCCCCTCCTGCCTCATATACAGAAAAACTCCTCGACCCTCATCAGCAATAAATTGCATCGCCATAGCAATCTGCTCACCACAGTCGCAACGCAAACTACCGAATACATCACCAGTAACACACTCGGAATGAACCCGGACCAACACTGGCTCCTCGGTGGCAATATCTCCCATAATCAAGGCCAGGTGTTCGTCAGGGTCTATATTACTCTTATAGGCAATAGCGGTAAACTCGCCATATTTTGTCGGTAAATTAACCTCAGCTATCCGATGCACCAACTTTTCATGACGGTACCGATAGGCAATAAGGTCGGCTATAGTTACAATCTTAATCCCATATTGCTCCGATATTTCCTCAAGTTGCGGCAGTCGTGCCATCGAGCCATCTTCCTTCATAATCTCACAGAGAACCCCGGCGGGATAAAGACCAGCCAGCCTGGCTAAATCAACTATAGCCTCGGTGTGGCCCGCCCGCACCAAAACACCACCTTCTCGGGCACGGAGGGGAAACACATGTCCCGGCTGAACTAAGTCGTCAGGTTTGGTAGCCGGGTCAATTACTGTTTTTGTCGTCTCTGCCCTATCCGCTGCCGAAATGCCCGTGCCTACCCTACGTTTCGCCTCAACCGATATGGTAAAGGCAGTAGCATACTTCGAAGTATTTTCTCTTACCATCAAGGGAATGTTTAACTCGTCTAACCGTTTACCCATTACCGGCAGGCAAATCAACCCCCTGGC
>DATKVW010000178.1:0-2221 GCA_035529875.1 Dehalococcoidales bacterium
AATATATCCCCTCTTCAGCAAAGGGAGAGGTAATCTTAGCCGGCTCTAATTGTGAAGCAAATAGGCCGAGACTCCAATCGTGGTTTCCCAGGATAATCCTGACCGGCTTCCTTTGAGCTATTCCCCTAACCTTTTCAGTGATATCTTGGTATGGGGAAACGGTCGTCAGAATATTCATGTTGGACCACAGCAATTCTTCAAAGTCGCCTATAATTAGAAACTCATCAGCGTCATCGTCCACAAGTTCAAGGAAAGCCATAACCCGATCATAGTCAGCGACTTCGTTGCCATTGTGAAAGTCGGAGGCAATGTACCGTTTCATGGCTCACTTCTTCCAAGGCCACTTTATATCAAATACACGCGGTAGCGGGGGCCCATCCTCCGGAGACATTGGCAGTAGTCCACCAGCTTTTTCCTCAAGACTACCTAGTTCCAGGGGAGGTCTATACCATTTACTTGCCTCCTCCATTGCCTTCTTGTCCGCTATCTCCTTTGCGGTTCGAGGATCATACTTTGGCATAATTTACTTCCTCCTCAATTCCTCTAACAGCTCTGGCTTTTTATAGAGAAACACTGGAAGAGGAAGACCTTCCCAGGGAGCAGCCGGTCGCAAATCACCCGCAGTGAGCTTTGGCCCTGCCTCTTCAGCGGTCTTAAAGAGAGTGAAGGTTACAATGGTTCCAATTCCGCCAACGATGAATAAAATGAGCCCCGTTTCAGGGTCGAGCATACTACTCCTCCTTCAGGCTGGTCAGGAACCCGAGCAAGTCCTGGGGAGCATTCTTCATTATCTTCTCAATGCGCTTGAGTACCTTCTCCAGCTCCACCAGCTTGTCAACAGGCATTGAGTTTATCTCCCGGATGAGCATCACTACCTTATCCAGCTCCGGGGCATTTTGGGAGACTTTATCGGCAGCGATAAGAACTTCCTTTATCAGCCGGAGCTGCTTCGCGTCAGGGAATTTGTCCAGTGTCTCGGTAACTTTGGAGAGCTGGGGAAGACCCAGTCTATTCTCGAGCTCGTTCAGGAGGCTTTTGCCTTTGTCCATTACCATAGCTAACCTCCATAAAAAAGAAAGGGCAAGCAGTATATGCTTGCCCCGTTTTACCTCTTTTCTCTAATTCTAAACCTTGATTAACAACTGGTCAAGTTGAAGGCCTCTTTTTATGGTGTCGTTGATAAATTCCTGGGTAATTGAGGGACACTTTTTGATGTCGCTGGGGAAGTTATCACCCCAGAGATAAGGGGTGAAGGCGGCGGTCATTTTGCTGAATATAGCTTCAATCGGGGTAGCTTTAAAGGTGTGCTCGATCTTTATTTTAACCATTGTTGACTTGCCAATCCATCTTACCAGCTGCCCAATGGTTGGTGGGTCAGGGTGGGTCAGCCAGTAGGTTTCGGGCCTCTCAATATTGACCATAGCGTGAGTTATTACATCTACGGGGACAAGATTTAGCTTTGCCTCAGGGTTTGCCTTAATTCTAAGTACTGGCTCGATTACTGGAAGCCGTAGTGTGCCCTCTACCTTTCTCCGGATGAGCTCCGCTCGCTGGTGAACTTTTATCACCAGGGAGACGAACTGGGAGAAATGCCCCGGGTAGAAGTTCTCCTCTGTCCCCATGACTATTGAGGGCTTGAAGATTACGACCCTTGGAATATCTGACTTCCTAACCAGAGTTTCACACAGGGCCTTGGACTGTTCGTACGTGTTTCTTCCCTGGGTATAGGCACTGGAGGTGAAGCACAGTTGTGAAATTTTGTGCTTCGCGCAGAATTCAAGCACGTTCTTAGTACCTTCTACATTAGTCTGCCATATCGAACCGTCCTTATCCACACCTAGTCTGTGAATGGCCGCTAGGTGATGGATAGCGTGGATGTCCCCTGGTACCTCGCTAAGACCAAGATTCGGTTGGAGGATATCCCCAACCAGAGGGACAAGGTTCTCACTGGGGGCCGGTGGATGTCTAGACAGCGAGTAGACTTTATGCCCCTTGCTTAATAAGCGGGGAATAAGAGCCTTTCCGAGGAAACCACTGCCTCCAGTAACTAATATTGCCATTTAATCTCCCCAGTGTAAAAGGGTGGCACCTGCTGCTAACCCCGCCCCCAGGCTGACCACCAGCCCCCAGTCCCCTCTCTTTACATCTCTACCCATAAGAAACTTTCCCACTATCCCAATAGTGGCGCTGCTACAATTCCCAAACGACCTCAACACCTCTC
>DATKVW010000179.1:0-3808 GCA_035529875.1 Dehalococcoidales bacterium
AGCTATCAAGGATATTAGAGTTATCCGGTAATCCCATTGCCGTCCTGGAGAACGTAGAGGAATCCGAGGATATCGCCGTTAAGCCGGGGGCGGTGTGGAATATACCCGAGGACGCTAAAGCTTATCTACTTGACCTGTTACAGGGCGGGGGCGTGGGGCTTCATATAGACTATGTCAATTTGCTATACAGAACCCTGCATGATTTAGCCGAGTCACCCCGGGCTGCCTTTGGCAGCACCGAGAGAGATTTGTCCGGGGTTGCCCTTGAGATTGAACTTCAACCGCTGCTGCAGAAGGTGAAGCGAAAAAGGGTTATCCGAACCGCCGTCTATAACCGAAGGAATACCATGATATTAAAGCTCCTGGAGAAATACCAGAATGAAAGCTTCGGCGATAACCATCTGATGGTGGTCTGGGGTCCGGTATTACCCCAGGATTCGACGAGATTGGTCTCTAATGAGCAGACACTGGTCCAGAATGGTATTCACTCCCGCCGCCGGGCTATGGATGAGATTGGGGTTAAAGACCCGGAGATGGAGTTTAATAGATGGCTTGAGGAAAGGGAGACCATTCTCAGGATGAATAAAGAGCTTAATGCCAGGTCTACCAAGAGCATGGCGAGAGAGAGGGCTGTAGACTCCCGAGTAGAAGGCGTTGAGGAATAAGCTAAGGAGGATGAAAATTGGTCGATGACGAACTAAATCAGACAGAGGAACAGAATCCGCCCAGTGGGGAGGAGTTAGAGGAAAGCCGGGTTATTGAGCTTGAGGCACTGACAGCGCAAAAGGATGAGGAGTTAACCAAAGCCAATGTCCGCATCAGCGAACTGGAGCAGGCTATGACTTCAGCCATAACCGGTTACAAAGTCATGGTTGCCCAATCCAATCCTGAGGTGCCTGAGGAACTCATTAGCGGGGACACCATTGAGTCCATTAATGAGTCTCTAACCAAGGCTAAAACCCTGATTAACAAGGTGAAGCAGGGGTTGGAGGCTGAAATTACCTCAAGCAAAATACCCGCCGGAGCACCACCGAGGACACCACCTGACCTGTCAGCTCTGTCCTCACGGGAGAAGATTCAATACGCAATAGGAGGTAAAAAATAATGGCATTAACGCTAAATGAGGCAGCCAAGCTGTCAAATAATATGCTCCTTCAAGGAGTGGTAGAAACCATCATTAAGGACTCACCCATAGTGCAGCGGCTTCCCTTCATAGAAATCGTGGGTAACGGTTTAACCTACAATCAAGAGAAGACCCTGCCTGAAATAGATTTCTATGATGTTGGCGATACCTGGGCTGAGTCCACCCCGACCTTTGAGCAGAAAACAACCACGCTGAAGATTATGGGTGGTGATGCTGATGTGGATAATTTCCTGAAGGCTACCCGGAGCAATCTCCAGGACCTGGAAGCAGCCGTTATTGAGCTTAAAGCTAAGGCACTCAAGGACAAGTTTGAGGAAACCTTTATCTACGGTGACTCAGCCACCAATTCCAAGCAATATGACGGTCTCAGGAAACTTATCGACACCACGACTGCCAGCGACCAGGTGATAGCCATGGGGGCTACTGGAGATACCCTCACCCTGTCTAAGCTAGACGAGCTAATTGATGCCGTTAAGGGCGGTAAGCCTAACATATTGCTGATGAGCCGCCGCAGTCGGAGAAAGATTAACGCTCTAATCAGAGCCAGCGGTTCCGGCACGATGGTAGCGGAGAGGGATGAGTTTGGTAGCTTTATCGATTTGTGGGACGGCATCCCTATAGGGGTCAGTGACTGGATTCTTGATACCCACACTCTAACTGATAGCGTGGAAACAAGTACTACCGGGGACACCTGCTCCACCGTCTACGCCATCCAGTTCGGAGAGGGAGCGCTCTGCGGTCTAACCAGTCCAGGACACCTTCAGATAGAGCCAGTCGGCTCACTGGAGACCAAGGATGCCAGCCGAACCAGGATTAAGTGGTACGTGTCACTGGCTCTATTCTCTTCGGTTAAGGCTGCCGCTTTAATCGGGGTTAAGGACTAAAGAACGATAAAGGAGAACCAAAAACTATGGCTGTAGAAATTTCAGGAATAATTGCCCTAAGTTTTCAGTTAGATAAGGATGCCGCCGCTCTGGGAGAAACTGACGAGGCGATGGCGCCGGTTCAGGGTGCAGGCTCGGTAACCAAATTCACCGCCATTCAGGAAGGAACTATCCGTGGTATTGACCTGGAGATAGAGTCCAAGCAGAGTGCCGGGGATGATGTTATCGGCTCGGTCTATGTCGGTGGCAGCCGGGTGGATGGAACCGAGGTCACCGTTGCCGGTGCCGGTAGCTCGGCTGGTGCTGACCATACCACTTCACGATTTGACAAGGATGTGGCTCCAGTCAGTGAGGGTGATAGCATCGAGGTCAAGGTAAAGTCCACCGATGCCACCAACTGTAAACCAGCCGGCATCTTAGCCACTGTCTATATTCAGCTCGGCAAGTCCGAAATCTAACAATGTGAGGGGGAAGCCCTCTCGATTAGGGCTTCCCCCTATCAGGTAAAAGAACTACTAGACAGGAGACTACAAATGGAAAAACAAGATATTGCACAATGGTTGTGCCACTATAAGCTCAGCAAATACCACCAGGGCATCGAGTCCTACCGGGGCAGAGAAGACGAGTTTCATCGGCTTTTTAAGCCCTACCAGGTTATCGAGGGTGAGGGGAATTGCCTGCTTAATTCTGGCATTGATGAGATGTGGGACCTGGTTGTTGGTGATTCCAGCAATCACTTTGACAACACCAATGCCCAGATTGGTGTTGGTGATTCCGATACTGCCGCCAATGCCACTCAGACTGATTTGCAGGCAGCTACTAATAAGACCTACAAGGGTATGGAGATTGGCTATCCCACTTCTACCAGTCAGAAGGCAACCTTCAAAGCCAGCTTCGGCAGTGATGAGGCTAACTATACCTGGAACGAGTGGGTGGTCAAGCAGTCAACCAGCGCCAAGTGCCTGAACCGTAAGGTAGAGAACCTGGGCACCAAAACATCAGGCACCTGGACACTGGAAGTATCAGTAACGCTTAGCTAGGAGTAAATAATGCTGTACAGAGCCAGAATTGACCTTTGCTTTGATAAAGAGGATACAGCCCGGACTATTCTTGATGGAGCCAAAAGCGTTCTATCAGAAGCAGTCAGGATTGCCAAACAGGATAAGCCTACCGGGGAGATTAGCTTTGTAGAAATCCACAAGTGCTATCACGACGAAGAACCGACCAGACCCTGTGAAATCATTGAAAGGATTGAGGTCTAGTCATGGCACAAAAATGCCTATCCTTTGACTTTATCGATGATTACATTACTGTTCCCTCCAGTGATAGCCTAAATCTGGGGACGGATGACATAACCATAGAGATGTGGATTAAACGGAACACTGATAATCTTGGTGGACAACAATGGCTATACAAAAAGAGGGGAGCGGTAGCGGGTGCGACTAAGTGGTTTAATCTGTATTTTCAAACCAATAATTATATTTTGGCTACAATCACTGACAATTATGAAGTTAACGGCTACAAGACCTTCGTTTCTTCATCTGCAATCACAGACAGCAACTGGCACTATGTAGTCGCTGTATTTGATAGGGATGGAAATGGGACTCTTTACGTAGACAATGTAGCAGGGACACCCTTAGATATAAGTGCGGTAAGTGGGAGTGTAAGTAATACTGCCGATGCTTTAATCGGGGCATATTCTACTACCATCCGTTCTTTTGATGGCTTAATTGACGAAGTAAGAATTTCAAACATAGCCCGAGGTTCAGATGAAATATCA
>DATKVW010000180.1:0-3933 GCA_035529875.1 Dehalococcoidales bacterium
GAGATGTGCAGAGTGCGGGACAAGATTGAAGGAGACTGATAAAGAATGTCCAAATTGTGGATCTACTAAGAGAACCCGCGGTCCTATGATTTTCGATATAGAGGTTAAAGATGGGATTATTCTTGGGGATAGTGTTGGAGCAAGTACCTTTATTGGTTATCATAGCCTTGAGCATAAATCAATCATTGTTAATCTTTTGATTGGTAATGAGTCCACTGAGACAATACAGGAAGGACAGGAAGCAAGCCTGATTTTAGACTCCACTCCCTTCTATGCGGAAATGGGTGGGCAGGTAGGGGATACTGGTGAAATACTTGCTCCATCCGGGCACTTCACTGTCACCAATACAGTTCGGGTTCCGCCAGATATTATTGTTCATCAAGGGCATGTTACCGAGGGCAGCTTGGCGGTAGGGGATGAGGTTGAAGCTCAGGTAGAGGGAGAGCGGCGGCTGGATATTGCCCGTAATCACACCGCTACCCACCTGCTCCAGTTAGCCCTACGTCAGGTCCTGGGTGAGCATGTGGAGCAGCGGGGTTCACTGGTAACCCCGGATAGACTTAGATTTGACTTCTCTCATCTGGTTGCCCTTTTGCCCGAGGAGATAGAGAAAGTAAGTCATACGGTCAACGACAAGATTCGCCAGAACCTGAAGGTGTATGGTGGGGAGACCCCGTATAAGCAGGCGATAGAGGAAGGGGCCATTGCTCTGTTTGATGAGAAGTATGGCGATGTCGTCCGGGTATTAAAAATTGGTGAGCCAGCGGTTAGTATCGAACTCTGTGGTGGCACCCATGTTGCTTCCACCGGGGAGATAGGTTTCTTCCATATCCTTAGTGAGAGTAGCATTGGTTCCGGGCTGCGCCGTATTGAAGCGATTACCGGCAGGGGAGCGGAGGCACTTATTGACCGGCGTCTATCCGAGTTGCAGCAGACTGCTGATTATCTGGATGCTGAACTGGATACCGTGCTAGATAAAGCACACGGCCTGGTTACCGAACGGGACAAAGAGCGCAAGCGAGCCCAAGCTCTGGAAAGGGAACTGGGTAAGCGGATAGTCGGGTCTTTGCTGACTCAGGTAGAGGTAGTTAGTGGGGTAAAGGTATTGGCGGTTAGGGTACCGTCTTCACGGCTGGAGGCGTTGCGAGAGATGTGCGACCTGCTCCGGGAAAAATTAAAGAGTGGCGTGATAATCCTGGGCACGGTTTATGACAATAAACCTCTGTTTATCGCCGCAGTAACCTCAGATTTAGTCACCAAAGGCTATGACGCCGGGAAAATTATTAATCAAGTAGCCAAGATAACCGGGGGTGGCGGAGGTGGTTCAGCCAGATTAGGGCAGGCTGGTGGCAAGGATAAGAGTAAGCTGGACGAAGCCCTTCAGCTGGTGAGAAGGCTAATATGAGGTCGTTTGACAACCTATCCCCCTGACCCCCTTCCCTTATTAAGGGAAGGGGGAGTGTAAGTAAGAGAGGGGCAAAGCCCCTCTCTTACAGCCTTCTCCCCAGCTCCTTCTGAAGGGGATACTAAGGGAGAGTTTAAGAGAGGCTTCGCCTCTCTTAAAAATCAATTCCCCCTCCCTTGTAAGGGAGGGGGATAAAGGGGGTAGGTTGCTAACAGATATCTAAAAGGGTGGGGTTGATAAAGAATCTGAAAGTGTGGAGGTACGCATAAAACGCGCAGTCTGGGTCTGGATATCGGGGATAGGAGAATCGGGGTGGCGCTTAGTGATGCTGAGGGCATATTAGCCAGCCCATCTACTATTATTGACCGTAAAGATGACACCGCCGATATAGAGGCTATTACCGATATTGTTAATCGTTATGAAGTTAAGCAGATTATAGTGGGTCTGCCTCGCTCTATGGATGGTAGCTTGGGCAGGCAGGCGGAGAAGGTAGCGGACTTTACCCAGAAATTGCGTAACTGTGTTGGGGTTCATGTAGAGTTCAGAGACGAGCGGTTGACCACGGTATCCGCCAGACGCCTGATGCGAGAAGCCAGACCCAGGAAGACCAGGAAAAAGGTTAGAGACGATGCTATCGCTGCTGCGGTCATCCTGCAGGGTTATCTGGACGAGACCCGTCAGGCGAAATCAGAGCAAAACACCTTCGGCTAGACTTCTCTTTATTGACATAAATCATCGTTAACTACTTTTAAGCCTCTCAGGACTAGATTGATATGGAGGAATGGCTATGGAGATTGTTGATAAATCGTTTGTCAGGAAACCCAGAAGCTATATCGTACAGAGTTTGCTTGCCGTAATTGCCGTAGCCATAATCCTATATTTTATTGAAATCTTAACTCACGCTGTTATCATCGCTGCTTTGGGCGCCAGCACCTTTATTGTTTTCGCCATGCCAAATTCGGTTACGGCACAACCGAGGAGATTAATCGGGGGGCATGCTGTTGGCTTAATCTGCGGCACCATTTGTTACTATGCTTTCCTGGCCGGTCCTCTGGGAAGATTAGCCCTGAACTGGGAGTTCATAACTTGGCTTGCCTGTGCTTTGGCGGTAGGACTATCCATTTTTGTAATGACCATTACCAATACCGAGCACCCGCCGGCGTCAGCTACTGCCCTCAGCGTGGTTATTTACGGGTGGTCGTTTAAGTTGACTATTTTTGTCCTGGCCGGTGCTATAGGCTTAGCTATTGCTAGAAAATTGCTGGGGTCCCGCTTAAAAGATTTAGTCTGAAATGGTGCTCTCTGGAGAGTCATAAAGTGGTCAAAAACTACATTGGAGTATTAAAGCCCCGTGAGAGCAGTCTAATTACCCTTATCGGTGTTGGCGCTGCGGTTATTGCTGGCGATGGGGAGCTGTCTATACGATTGCTTTTTATTGCTCTGGTGATTTTAATAGCCAGCGCCGGGGCTAACGGGCTGACCAACTACATCGACCGTGGTGTTGACGCCAGAATGCCGCGCACCCAAAGAAGGGCTTTGCCGTCAAAGCGCATTTACCCCCCGGAGAAAGTATTGCCGTTAATCATTGGCTTGACTGTTGTTGGTTTAGCTCTGGCCTGGCAGTTGCATCCGTTATGCTTTTATTCTGACCTGGTCGGGACGGTAGCTGCTGTAATCTTTCGGAAGCGGTGGACATGTGTTTTTCCTCAGGGGGCTATAGCCAGTTGCGCTCCAGTGCTTATGGGGTGGTTTGCCGTTGAGCCTGTTTTCAGTTTAGAGATATTGCTGCTGTGCCTGTTGATGGTTGTCTGGCTGCCTCTCCATGTGTGGAGTGTCATGATTGCTCATCGGCAGGAGTATATTGATGCCGGTCTGAGCTTCTTCCCTATGAGTTGGGAGGTTAAGAACTCGGTGAAGGTACTGCTGGCATTTTCCTTTATGCTGTATGCTACTGCCATCGGTCTCTACTTTGTCGGTAACTTTGGCTGGCTCTATCTGGTTTTAGCTAATGTATCGAGTATTGCCATGGTCTATGCCTGCTCACGGCTGGTGATTGCCAGCACCTCTGGGAATGCCTGGAAGCTATATAAGCTGTCGGCTTTCCCCTATCTGGGCCTAATCTTCTTTGCTATGTGCTTGGACCTCTGGGTATTATAAAAGATTTTTTGTTAGCAACCTATCCCCCTGACCCCCTTCCCTTATTAAGGGAAGGGGGAATTTGGACAAGAGAGGGGGCAAAGCCCCCTCTCTAAATGTTCTTACCCTTTCTTTTGACGACAGGAGCCTACTTAATCAGGGGTGTTTAAGAGGGGCGTTAGCCCCTCTTTCAAAACCATTTCCCTCTCTCCTTTTCAAGGAGAGGGGGATAAAGGGTACAAACCGGGTACAATGGTAACAAAATAAACTGGGGACATGGGTAACAAGTGATAAGGTATAGGCAAGGAGGTAGTGCCTATGCCTTGGAAGGAGACCTGTGCCATGGACCAAAAGATACAGATGATTGGGGATTACTTAAGCCAAGAGTATAC
>DATKVW010000181.1:0-8714 GCA_035529875.1 Dehalococcoidales bacterium
AGGGGCTGAGGGGGACACTCTGTGGAACAACGTGGTGTTTACTAGCAAAAACAATCGCTCAAGTATAACTGGGATGACAGATGATGGTAAAGGTAACGCCATTATTATCTGGACGGTGCTCACTCCAGAAAATGGTGAGGAAGGGTGTCACCGCTTTGACCATGCCACAATTGCCAAGGTAGATGCTCAAGGCCAAACTTTATGGCAAAAGGATATTTATGAAGAAGGCACTCGCGTAATAAACGATAGTTCAGGTGGTGCCATTATTATTTGGCCCACTAAGGAAGGTTTTTGTGCTCAGCGGATAGGTGCCGATGGTAATCCGCTGTGGAAAAAGTGCCTCAGTGGAAGCGGCCATGGACTCAAGCTGGCAAGTGATGATATGGGAGGAGCTTTAATCTTACGGGATAACCGAGATAATCCCTATTTTGTGGCTCAAAAGCTGGATGCCGATGGCCAGATTTTATGGGCGCAGGAAGGTATGCCAGAAGGGATACGGATAAAATACATTGAGGGTTCCTTTGAGCAACAACCCCAAATAGTAAGCGATGGCTCAGGCGGAGCTATCATCACATGGGCAGAAGTAGCCAGTGAAGGCATGCCGTGTTATATCTGGGTCTTGAAGATAGGAGCAGATGGGGGAGTTTTATGGTATGACCCGGTGCGTGAGCTGACTGTCCGAGTGCATCCATTAACTCGAGTAGTAAGCGCTGGTTCAGGTGGGGCTGTCGTCGTTTGGGAAGACCACCGCCAAGGGATGGCTCTCTATGCCCAGAAAGTGAATCCTGAAGGAGAGGCTCAGTGGCAGGAAAATGGGTTGCCGGTTTGCGTTGACCTTCCAAGAGTATCACCTAGATTTGATGCGGTAAGTAATGGCTTAGAAGGTGCCATCGTGGTGTGGGGAGATGGAGACCAAAACTTGTATGCTCAAAAAATAGACGCAGTGGGCATGAGACAGTGGGGAACAGATGGAATATTGATAGCAATCGGCGTATGTGACCTTCCTAGTGAAATTTCACCAGACGACAGGGGAGGGGTTCTCCTTGGTTGGACTACTGGTAGGGAAGTGCATCATCCCGAACAATCCTATATTCAAAGAATAGGCCCATATGGTAAGCTCTTATGGGGTGGGGAAAGAATCAGGCTCAATCCTTGATGAGTGAGATTGTGAGACAGCTATGAGCAAGCCTATTGTAGTAATTATCGGCAGACAGAATGTGGGTAAATCTACCCTGCTAAATCGCATGGCGGGTAAGCCGATAGCCATTGTGGAGGATTCGCCGGGGACTACCCGCGACCGTATACTAGCCGATGTTTCGTGGCAGGGGGTTGAATTCACCCTGGTTGATACCGGGGGGCTGGAGCCAAAACCTCAGACTGCGGTGGCTCAAGCAGTTAAGGAGCAGATAGGAGCGGCTATTACCGAAGCCGATGTTATCATCTTTCTGGTGGATGTCAGGGATGGGGTGACACCTTCTGATTGGGGAATCGCTGATATACTTCGCCAGGTTAGTAAGCCCATAGTACTGGTGGCGAATAAGGCGGATAATGCCCGGTATGAGGCTGAGGCGGTGGAATTTTACGAGCTGGGACTGGGCGAGCCAATGGCAATCAGTGCCTCTCATGGTCGGGGGACCAGCGAACTACTGGATAGGGTTATCTCCTTGCTACCGGTTCCATCACCGGTTGAGGCTGAGCCGGAGATTATGAAGGTGGCAATTGTGGGTCGGCAGAATGTGGGCAAATCAACGCTATTAAATGCTCTTCTGGGTGGGGAGCGGGTTATTGTTGATGAGACGCCAGGGACAACCCGCGATGCGATAGATACCCGACTTGACTTTAAGGGTAGAAATGTGCTACTTATTGATACTGCCGGCATCAGGCGGCGAGGACGGCTGGGAGTTGGGGTGGAATGGTATAGTGTCCTCCGTGCTCTACGGGCAATTAATCGTGCTGACATTGCCCTCCTTGTTCTTGATGCCGCGGAGCTGGCAACAGCTCAGGATATGCATATTGCTGGTTATATCCGGCAAGCAGTTAAGGGAGTTATACTGATAGTTAATAAGTGGGACCTGGTTGAGGGGAGAGAAATAGCTGAGTTTAGCGAATACATTCGGAGTCAATTCAAGTTTATGCCTTATGCACCCATCCTGTATGCTTCAGCTAAGTCGGGGTGGGGAGTAGATAAGATTATGCCTCAAGTATGCCAGGTATACGAAGAAAGATTTAAGCGATTGCCTACTTCTGCGGTCAACAATGTGGTTCGGCAGGCGGTAGCGGCTCACAATCTGCCTAGAGTTGGCAGGAAGCAACTGAAGATTCTATACGCTACTCAGGCTGAGGTAAATCCACCGACCTTTGTCTTTTTTGTTAATGATGCCAAGCTGATGCATTTTTCCTATCAGCGCTATCTGGAGAACAAGCTGCGCCAGTCATTCGGCTTCGTTGGTACCCCATTTCGTTTAACCTTTAAGACGAGAGGTGAGTCATGATACTAGTGATAGTTGCCAAATTTATTGCTGTAATAGTTGTTGGTTACCTTTTGGGTTCTATCCCCTTCGGGGTGCTGGTAGGTAAGCGAATGGCTAAGGCGGATGTGAGGCAGCATGGTAGCGGCAAGATGGGGGCGACCAATGTACTGCGAACGGCTGGTAAAAAAGCAGCGGCGGTGGTGGCGATTCTGGATTTGTTAAAGGGAATGTTGGCGGTGTTATTTGCCGGCTTAATCTGGTGGGGGTTATCTACCATCGAGGGCGTCTCTAACTCGTGGTGGCTGTTAAGCAGTGCTCAGGTTACAGCGGGTCTGGCAGCGGTAGTGGGACATATCTGGCCGATATTCCTCAAATTTCGTGGCGGTAGAGGTGTTGCCCCCTTCTTTGGGGGACTAGTTGCTCTCTGCCCGGTAGCAGCCTTATTTGGCGGTGAGGCTTTAATTTTAGGTGCTGGCTTAACCGGTTTTGCCTCTCTAGGCTCTATTCTCGGAGTGATTGGCGTCTATACCATATTAGTGCCGCTAATTATTATGCATGGCTTTCCTCTTGAGTATCTAATCTACGCTTTGGTAGGCACCATAATAATTATTGTTATGCATCGGGATAATATTATCAGGTTAATGTCAGGAAAGGAGCGTAGGCTGGGTGATAAGGTGGACTCACTCCCGCCTACAAAGAGCACAGGGTAAGATATGTCCAGTGTTGCCATTATTGGCACCACCAGCTGGGGAATTACTCTGGCGATGGTGCTGGCTCGTAAGGGAGTAGATGTTAGACTGTGGGCGCGGACGGAGCAAGAGGCTGCTGAGCTAAGAGAGGCTGGGACTAGTCCCAGCCTGTTACCTGATGTTGCCTTCCCCTCTAAATTATCAGTTACCAGTTCCATGAATGAAGCCCTGGCTGATGCCGGGGCGGTAATCTTGGTGGTACCATCACAGACAATGCGGCAGAATATCAGGTTAGTTGCCGGGCAGCTCAACGAGTCAATGCTGGTGGTGAGCGCCGCCAAGGGTCTGGAAATTGGTAGCAATAAACGTATGTCACAGGTAATTGCTGAAGAAATAGACCCTCGTTTCCGGTCTAATATTTGCGTGCTGTCTGGGCCCAATCTATCCCGGGAGATTCTCAAAGGCTTACCGGCTGGCACCGTGGCTGCCGCTTGGGATGAAGCTGTAGCCAGGAAAGCACAGCGGCTGTTAAACAGTTCCAAACTTTGTGTGTATACTAATACTGATGTCGTTGGCGTGGAGCTGGGAGGTGCGTTGAAGAATATTATTGCTCTGGGTGCTGGCATAGTGGATGGGCTGGGTTACGGTGATAATGCTAAGGCAGCCCTTATCACCCGTGGTCTGACCGAGATAACGGCTCTGGGGGTTACCCTCGGGGCAAGCCCACTTACCTTCGCCGGGCTGGCTGGCTTGGGTGATTTAATAGCTACCTGTGCCAGCCCGCTGAGTCGTAACCACTATGTCGGAGTAGAGTTAGCCAAAGGGCGCTCATTAAAGGAAATAATTGACTCAATGACCAGCGTGGCGGAGGGGGTAACGACCACTACTGCTGCCTGGAACCTGGCTCAACAGCTTGGGCTGGAGATGCCTATTACCGAGAAGATTTACCGGGTGCTCTTTACCGAGCTGCAACCTCGCCAGGCGGCGACCGAATTGATGTCAGTTGAGGCTAAGCACGAGTTAGCCGGGCGAAAGTGGAGGTTGTTTTCCTTGTTCCGACAACAAAACTCTCCACCCTCTGCTGAGTATTAGACTGCAGGTTTATTCTGAGTTTTTACGCCTCTTGGGTGGCTCTAAGCTGTTAGCCAGTTCTTCAAATAATTCACGTTGATGTTTGGTTAGCGAATCGGGGGTAGCCACAAATAGAATAACCAGCTGGTCGCCGCACCCGTTACGGTGAAGATGAGGGATGCCCTTCCCCTTAAGTTGAAACACCTCTCCGGTTTGACTGCCGGCCGGTATATTGAGCTTGGTTTTACCGTTTAAAGTGGGTATCTCTACCTCAGCGCCAAGGGCAGCCTGGGCAAAGTTAACGGGCAGTTCATAAATTATGTTGTTGTTATCGCGGCTGAAGAAGGGGTGAGGTTTAACCGAGAGGGTTACATAGAGGTTGCCGGGAGGACCACCTCTTTCCCCGGCTTCACCTTCACCGCTTAAGCGTATTTGATTACCATCATCAACTCCGGCGGGAATGCTAACAGAAATGCGGCGCTGGTGCTTTTCCTTGCCGGTGCCTCGACACTGAGGACAGCGCTCGGTGATGATTCTGCCCTCGCCGTGACACTGAGGACAGGTGGTGATATTGGTGAAGCGACCGAAAATGCTCTGCTGGACTCGTTTTACCTGCCCGCTGCCGTTACAATTAGGGCAGCGGCTGGGTTTGTTACCCGGCTTACAGCCAGTGCCCTGGCATAAAGAACAATTTTCGGTGCGTGATATGTTTATTTCCTTCTGACAGCCCAGGGCAGCTTCCTCAAAGGCGATGGTAAGATTGTAGTGCAGGTTAGCACCACAGCGTGGTGCCTGGCGGGTGGCAGTGGTTGCCCCGCCGAAGAAGGCGTCAAAAATATCGCCAAAGCCACCGAAGTTAAAGCCTTCGAAGCCTCGTCCGAAAAGTCCCTCGGTGCCGGCATGTCCAAAATGGTCATAAGCAGCGCGCTTGTCTGAGTCAGAGAGCACTTCGTAGGCTTCGTTTACCTGCTTAAACTTATCGGCAGCCCCGTCCTCACGGTTATGGTCAGGGTGATACTTGAAGGCTAGCCTGCGGAAAGCCTTCTTCACTTGCTCATCGGTAGCGTTTCGGTCTATGCCGAGAAGCTCATAATAATCTTGCTTTGCTGGCATGCTTACAACCCTATCCCCTTTATCCCCTTCCCCTTATCAAGGGGAAGGGGAAGTAGTTTTTATAAGAGGGGCTACGCCTCTCTTTAACTCCTTAAAGTGCTGTTGCCTTTGCCCAGGGCTTGGTCATTTTTGGGCACACTATAACTATTATGTCTAGTAGCTTTCCTGGCGTCCGCTCAGCTCTTTTTGGGTGGACGAAACTTGGGGAGACTCGCCCCATCGCCAGATTTGTCTCGCGTTCTGTCTTTATTCTGCCTAGCGATGTTCCCCTCTTTCTGCGTCGGTGTCCTTGGCCACTTCGTTGGCATTTTATTAACCCCCTAATGTACTCACGGCTACCTCTCCAGGCGTCCGCTGAGCCCTCACTACCTCCGGGTCCATTCTACCCTCAAAAAGTCTTCCAACTTTATATTTCTACGCTGAGCAACAGGTTTAGTAGCCTCTTCCGCAATTGCCCTTAAAATTGGGTCGTTGGGGCTTATGTTAGTCCACTTTAGTTTAATCCCAGCATACCAGGAAGGAGGAAGCTCAGTCCACTTAACAGGCTTCTTCCCGTAGCTAAATAGCCTCTGTCCATCCCCTACCGCTACTAACTCAATATCGTAAATTGCTCCCGGTACTGTATGCTTATTGGGTAAAACCACAACCTCAGCATATCTAATCCCACCTTCCAGACTACTGGGACCACCCTTTAGTATGAGACTCTCTATCTTAACCTCTTCCGCTGTTTCCTTAACCCCGGCACAGGCTGGAGAAAGAATGAGTGCTAAAAGAGTCGTGACAATGAGAGTAAGGATTAAAAGTGGTCGCCGTTGGTAGACCATCTTAACCTCCATTAGTATTGTTCATTAGGACTTTTGCATGACCTTACTTTCTAGGACTTATTATACTATATTTGATTACTCCAGTTGGTCTAGCAGCTCTTCAATCCTGCGTTGGGCTTCCTCTCTCTCGCTTTGCCTTTTCTACCTCACTCCCTATTTGCTCTATACCTCGCGGAACTCGCCTTCTACGGTGCCTTCGTCCTTACCACCCGGTGGTGTTTCCCCACCCGGAGGAGTCTCCCCGCCCGGTGGTGCCTGTTCACCCGGAGGTGGTGGGGGCGGTTGTTGTTGATAGACGGCAGCCCCTATTTTTTGCATAGTGCTGGATAGCTCCTGCATTGCCTGGCGGACGGCATTGATATCTGTTCCCTGTAACGCTGAGCGTACCGCAGCTATCTTGCTTTCCACCTCTTGGTTCAGGTCTGCGGGTATCTTGTCCTTATGCTCACGCAGGGTCTTTTCTGCGGTGTAAACCAGGGTATCAGCGGTGTTGCGGGTTTCCACCTCCTCCCGCCGCTTGACATCCTCAGCAGCATAGGTCTCTGCTTCTCGCTGCATCTGCTCGACCTCTTCCTTGGCTAGTCCGCTTGAGGCAGTAATAGTAATCTTCTGTTCCTTGCCGGTGCCCTTATCCTGGGCTTTAACGCTGAGGATGCCATTGGCATCAATGTCAAAGGTGACCTCAATCTGGGGAACACCCCGCGGCGCCGGCAGAATACCGTCAAGGATAAACCGTCCCAGTGTCCGGTTATCGGTTGCCATGGGTCTCTCCCCCTGAAGGACATGGATTTCAACGCTGGGCTGGGTATCAGCGGCGGTGCTGAAAATCTGGCTCTTGGCGGTAGGGATGGTGGTGTTACGCGGGATGAGGGGAGTCGCCACTGCCCCCAGGGTCTCAATACCCAGGGTGAGGGGGGTAACATCAAGCAGCAGAACATCCTTAACCTCTCCCTTAAGCACCCCTGCTTGAATAGCGGCACCTATAGCTACCACCTCATCGGGGTTGACCCCCTTATGGGGCTCTTTGCCGAAAAGTTGTTTTACCTTCTCCTGAACCAGTGGTGTTCTGGTCTGTCCGCCAACCAGAACTACCTCATCAATCTGGGCTGGGGTTTTTTCGGCATCAGCCAGTGCCTGCTGACAGGGGCCGAGAGTTTTCTCTACCAAATCCATTATTAGTTGCTCCAGCTTGGAGCGGGTGAGGGTGATATTAAGGTGCTTGGGTCCGCTGGCATCAGCAGTGATGAAGGGAAGGTTTACCTCGGTCTGTATTACCGTGGATAGCTCGCACTTAGCCTTCTCGCCAGCTTCTTTGAGTCGTTGCAGTGCCATCTTATCTTGCCTGAGGTCTATTCCCTGGTCTCGTTTGAACTCATCACATAGCCAGTCCATAATTCTCTGGTCAAAGTCATCGCCGCCGAGATGGGTATCGCCATTGGTTGACTTGACCTGGAAGGTGCCCTCACCCAGTTCCAGGATGGATATATCAAAGGTGCCACCACCGAGGTCATAGACGGCGATGGTCTCCTCCTTCTTCCTGTCCAATCCATAGGCTAGAGAGGCAGCCGTGGGCTCATTAATTATGCGTAGCACCTCAAGCCCGGCTATTTTACCAGCGTCCTTGGTTGCCTGCCGCTGACTATCATTGAAATAGGCAGGCACGGTGATTACGGCTTCGGTAATCTTCTCACCGAGGTAAGCCTCAGCGTCCGTCTTAAGTTTTTGTAGAATCATCGCCGATATTTCAGGGGGGCTATACTCTTTATTACCCATTACCACCCAGGCATCACCATTGGCGGCTTTGCTTATCTTAAACGGGAGTAGCTTTCTATCATATTCTACGGTGGTCTCGTCAAACTTACGCCCCATCAGTCGTTTAATGCTAAAGATGGTATTGTCCGAGTTGGTGATAGCCTGACGCTTGGCGACCTGCCCGGCTAGACGCTCACCATTCTTGCTTATCGCTACTACCGATGGCGTGGTGCGACCACCTTCGGCATTGGTGATGACTACTGGTTCGCCTCCTTCCATCACTGCCACGGCGGAAAAAGTTGTGCCTAAATCAATACCTATAACCTTTGCCATGGTTTATTCCTCCTTTTTCTCCTCTTCGTCTCCACCATTACCAACTACTACTCTGGCAGGGCGGATAACCTTATCGTGTAACTTGTAACCTTTAAGCAGTTCTTCAATAACTATTCCCTCTTTACCGTTACCACACCTCATCGCTTCGTGGAGGTGGGGGTCAAATGGTTCTCCCAATGCTTTAATTGAGGACAGCCCCTGTGTCTCAAGGCTTGCCCGAAGCTTGCGCTCAATGAGTTTGATGCCATTGACCCAGTCAAGCTTGGCTAGACGAGGTGGGATAGAGTCAAACGCTCGCTCCAAATCATCAAGAACCGGCAGAATACTAAGTATCAGAGCGGAGTTGGCAAACTTACCAATCTCCTCTTTCTCCTGCCCGCTGCGCCGTTTATAGTTAATAAAGTCTGCCTGAGCTCTCTGCCAGCCAGCCAGGTTGGCTTCTGCCCTCTCTCTCTCCTCAG
>DATKVW010000182.1:0-7038 GCA_035529875.1 Dehalococcoidales bacterium
TAGTTATCTTAATATAGTTAACAGAACCAAATCTCTCAGCTTCTGCACCAGTATGCCCTGCCATCTCCATCATCCCATCAAGCATAGCAGAGGCAGAGCCAGTAGACAACTTCCCAAGCAGGTTGCTTAGAGTTTTCGTGCCTGGAATTTTGGATTTCACAGGCTACATCCCCCTTAGATATTGGTTAACAACCTACCCCCTTTATCCCCCTCCCTTACAAGGGAGGGGGAAATAAATTTATGAAGAGGGACTAGCGTCCCTCTTAAACACCCCGCATAGTTGTTCCTTCAAAGGCGAGGGGGAAGACAGATAGAAGAGTGGCTAGCATCCATCTTGGATACTCCTGCTTAAATAGGCTTCCTCCCTCCAGGGGAAGGGAAGGATGGAGAGGAAAGAGATTAAAGAGAGGGGCTTCGCCCCTCTTAAACACCCCACTTTTTCAAGATAGGTTACCCAATAATCTTCCCTAAGCTCGCTTGATTTTACCCCAGGCGTCAGAATATACTGTTCTGGGAAAGGAGGACATCCCTTGAACGAGAATCAATTCCCCTACCTTGTAGATTGGGTAATAACCGACAAATGCAACCTGAGCTGTCGGCACTGCCGTGGTATGCTTAAAGGCGGACTCTCCAATGAGCGAGCCAAAAAGCTCATAGACGAGATTACCGAGCTGAAACCGGGCTGGGTGATTGTTGAAGGCGGCGAGCCGCTCCTCAGGGAAGACCTGTTCGAGCTTCTGGAGCTGTTACGCCAAAAACGGCTTGAGACCCACCTGATTACCAATGGTATATTGCTAACGCCTCAGATAATTGCCGACCTTAAACGGCTGGGGGTAAGGGTGATGATAAGCATTGATGGTGCTACTCCATCAACTTACGAATCAATCAGGCACGGGGCTAGTTTTGAAAAGGTAGTGCAATCGGCACAAGATTGTGCTAAAGAGGGACTGCTGGAAGCCATAAACTTCGCCGTTTTGAAAAGGAACTATGCTGAAATACCGGGCATTTTAGAGCTGGCTGCCTCCATCGGGGCACCCAAGGTAACCTTTATTGGACTCAAACCCTGTCACAACTACCCCGAGGAGCTTCTCGCCCCCCAAGAATATGAAAAAGCAATTGAGCTTGCCTGTAAGGCGGCACAGAAAACCGGTATGGAATTCTTCTTTGATGAGCCCTTCTTCTGGGCTACCGTGAAGGAGCGGGGTCTTATGGCTCAGATGCCGAAAGAGGGTGCCGGTATTTTATGCCCATCAACTACAGCCTGCATCTTTGGCGAATACCTTTTTATTGAACCCAACGGTGAGGTAAAACCCTGTAGCTTCGCCCAGCTTATTCTGGGCGATGTCAACCAAAAAACCCTGGTTGAAATATGGCATGATACGCTGGCTTCACCCCTTCTCCAGAAGATTAAAGACCCGGAGAGCAGAACGGGATACTGCCACATTTGCCCATATCTGGAAGACTGCAAGGGGTGCCGCTCCCGGACCTTTGTCCTTACCGGGGACTGGTTTGCCTCCGACCCGGTTTGTCCGCTACAGCTTAAATCAGGCGTCAGGAGGGATTAAATGAGAGTTATCGGTATTGACCCGGGGACAGGGAGCTTTGACTTCTTTGGTATGGAGGGAGAAAAGATTATCCTGGATACCTCTGTGCCCGTACCTGAGGTCGCCCAGAATCCAAAAGTGCTCCTGGATACGGTAAAAAGCGTCTTTCCCCTGGATATGATAGTCGGTCCATCTGGTTATGGTCTGCCGGTAACCCCCGTTAAGGATATAACCGAAAGAGAACTAACCCTGATGGTGCCTGATGATAAGAGCATCCCGCTATACGACGGCATCAGGATGGTTATCCGACTAATGCAGACCGGGGGCTTCCCGGTTTACTTCACCCCGGGCGTCATCCACCTCCCCACTGTGCCTGCTTATAGAAAAGCCAACAAGATGGACATGGGTACTGCCGATAAAGTGTGCTGTGCTGCCCTGGCTATCAGAGACCAGGCGGAGCTTTACGGCATAGACTACCGCCAAACCTCTTTTATCCTGGCGGAGATAGGCTATGCTTTCAACGCAGTACTCGCTGTTGACGGCGGCAGGATAGTTGATGGTCTGGGGGGAACATCAGGGGGACCCGGTTTCATCACTTTAGGGAGTATGGATGCCGAGCTGGCGGTGCGTCTGGGAAAGTTCCCCGGGATAGTGCTCTTTAGCGGTGGTGCCAAGGATGCCAGTGGCAAAGATGACCTGACCCCTGAAGAACTGGCAAAAGAGCATTCCAAGTACCACGAATCGTGGAACATGCTCCTGGAAAGCATAGTCAAAGGGGTGGCAGGGATGATGGTGGCAGTGGAGAAACCGAGGGAGATTCTGCTCTCGGGCAGGCTCTCTGGAATCCCACAGATTGCCGAGACACTGGCAGCTAGACTTTCCCGATTCGGCAAGGTACGCAAGGTAGGAAGGAAAGCCAGGGTAGCCAAGGAGGCGGCGGAAGGAGCGTATATTATCGGGGAGGGATTACTGGAAGGTAAGTATAAGGGTATTATTGACTGCATGGAGCTCAAGGGAGCTAAGGGCACGATGCATGACTATATTCTGCTTAAAGGGGCTGAACCGGAAAAGCCCTAGAGCAAGTTTAATGTTTGCTCCCACGCAGCAAGGCACGGACTTCTTGAATACTCAGCTCACGGGTCTTCCCTTCCCCGAGGTCACCCAGGGTTAAATTCCCCATACGAATTCGTTTAAGGGACAGGGTAGGGTGACCTATGCTATCAAACATACGGCGCACCTGTCGTTTTCTACCCTCGTGGATGGTTATGCTGTAACTGAACGGTGGTAGAGACGGCACCTCTCTGACTACTGCCGGATGAGTTCTGCCATCCTCAAGTTCGACACCCCGCTCCAATCTCTGTTTTTCGCTCAACTTCAGCTTGGCACTGATTTGAACCAGATACTCCTTCTCATGCTCAAAACTGGGATGGGTAAGCTTATGGGTGAGTTCACCGTCGTTGGTCAATAGCAACAACCCGGTGCTATCTTTATCCAGCCGCCCCACCGGGTATAATCTGAGGCTGCGGTATTTCTGAGGCAAGCAATCAATAACCGTTCTTCGTCCCCTCTCATCCCTAACAGTGGAGATAACTCCCCTTGGTTTATTAAGCATCAGATAAACCGGCTGCTCCACACCCAGCTTAACGGGTCGCCCGTCTATAGCAACACGGTCCTTCTCTGTATCTACGGGGTAGCGAAAATCCGCAACGACCTCCCCATTAACCGCTACCCTGCTTTGTTTTATGGCATCAGCCAGCCGTCTTCGTGAGCCAATACCAGACATGGTGAGGATTTTCAGTAACGGTAAGGATGGCATATCAGCTTGCCTGCACGCTTTTGCACAGCTTCTAGGGATAAATAGCCGGTGCCTCAAGCCCGTTAGTTTCGGGTAAGCCCAGCATAAGGTTCATATTCTGGACAGCCTGTCCCGCCGCCCCTTTGACCAGATTATCAATACTGCTAATGACAATGAGCCTTCCTGTTCTTAAGTCAATGGTGGGGTGAACAAAGCAGAGATTGTTGCCCCAGGTATGTTTGGTGTGGGGAGGAAATTCAACCACCCTGACAAAAGGCTCCTCCCGGTAGAAGTCCATATAGAGCCGGAACAGTCTCTCCTTACCCTTCTGGTCAATGGAGACCTTACCCTGAGCCAGAGGGGCATAGGCGGTGGTTAATATTCCCCTGGTCATCGGTATCAGGTGGGGGACGAAGGTTATTGCAGACAGAGGAGCGGGGTAAAGCAGATTCAATTCCTGAATAATCTCAGCCAGGTGCCGGTGCCCGTCCAAAGCATAAGCGGTAACATCCTCGTTGGCTTCGGAAAAGTGGGTATTCAGGCTGAGGGTTCTGCCGGCTCCAGAGACACCGGATTTGCTATCAACAATAATGTCAGGCTCAATCAGACCTGCCTTAACTATCGGGGCTAACGCCAGAATGGCGCCAGTAGGATAGCAACCGGGATTAGCTACCAGTTGAGCAGAAGCAATCTGAGCCCGGTATAGCTCGGGCAGACCATAGACTGCCTGGGGGAGGAGTTGCGGGGCAGGGTGGGTAAAGCCATACCACGACTGGTATTTAGTCGCATCCTTAAGCCTGAAATCGGCACTAATATCCACTACCCTGATACCCCGGTCTAACAGAGGCAGAATCTGCTGGGCGCTCTCCTTATGGGGCATTGCCGAAAAAGCCAAATCAACATCGCCTATTTCGGGTTCAATGGTTAGATTGATACTAGCCAGATGGGGGAAAACCCCACTCAATCTTCGTCCGGCAGCACTTCGCCCGGTAACTGAGACAAGTTCTACCTCAGGATGCCGGGACAGTATTCTTGCCAGTTCGACCCCGGCATAGCCGGTAACATTGATAATGCCAACCCTGATTTTAGCCATGGTTCACTACACTTTGAGATTATTTATTAAAACCTCAGCCCCTTAGATATTGGTTAGCAACCTACCCCCTTTATCCCCCTCCCTTGGTAAGGGAGTTTGCCCTTGGTTAGGCAAGAGAGGCTTCGCCTCTCTTCGACTCTCCCTTAGTGTCCTCTCCCCTTCAGAGGGGAAAGAGGCTTTAGATAGGGGCGAAGCCCCTCTCTAACCTCCACTCCCCCTTCCCTTGATAAGGGAAGGGGGTCAGGGGGATAGGTTACTAAACGACTTCCGCTTCGGGGTAGAGTATATCACAAACCCACCTTATATTCACACCAGCTCTCCTTCCCGGAGGCCACTGAGGATATGCTGAATCTCAGCACCGGTTAAACCGAATCGATGCAAAGTATGGCGGGTTACCTCCAGGCTGGCTTCAAATTCAGGACGGACCAGCTCCGATACACCGATATTTTTCAATACCTCGGCATCGGCATCACGGTGAACTCTAGCCACGATGTCCAGCCTGGGGTTAATCTTCAGAGCATTCCTGGTGGTCAATTCCACGGCAATAAAATCAGGAAAGGTACAGACAAGGACACGCGCCTTTTTTAACTGAGCATGAGCCAGAATCCCAGGATTGCTGGCATCTCCATAGATACAGGGAATCCCCTTGGTATGTAGCGCTGAGATGATTTGAGGGTCAAAGTCAATAGCTAAGTACGAGAATTTCCGCCGCTCCAGCACCCTGGCTAACCGGCTGCCGATGCGTCCATAGCCACAAATTACGGCGTGCCCGGATAGCTGCCACTGCTCCCTTTCCCAACTGGGGTCAGGTCGGACAGCTACCAGTCGACAAAATCTCTCCCCCTGACTGAGTCGCCGATAAATGAATGAAGACAGACCAAACGCAAACGGGGTCAGCAACATAGTGATAATGGCGCTGGCTAAAGTCAGGGAGTAAAGGTATGGAGAAATAACGCCAGACTCCAAACCCAGCCCGGCGAGAACAAAACTGAACTCACCTATCTGGATTAGTCCCGTGCCAACAAAGAGGGCGGTTTTGAAACTGTAACCAGAAAACCATGGTATAAGAAAGCAGATAATAAATTTAGCCGCAATTATCACCGCAACCACAATAACAATAACAGTGATATTATCCGCTACAAAGCGGGGGTCGGCGAGCATACCCAGAGAGATGAAAAAGATGGCAACGAAGGTGTCGCGCAAGGGAACAACATTAGCCAGTGCCTGTCGGGCAAAGGTGGACTGGCTAATCAGCAACCCGGCCACAAAGGCACCGAATGCTGCCGACAATCCGAAGAAAAAGGTGCCAAAGGCTGCCGCCAGACACAGGGTAACCACCGTCAATAGAAACAATTCACCGGAACGCTCCCTGGCTACCCTACTTAACAGCCAGGGTAATACCCATATCCCCAGAGCCAGCATCACCCCGATAAAAATCACCGCCTTAAGGGCAGCCAATCCCAGAGTAAGCCATAATGCCCCTCCGCCTCCACCCACCGCCGGCAGTATAATCATCAGCGGCACCACGCTCATGTCTTGTACCAGAAGAAAGCCTATCATGATGCGACCGTGCCCGGTATCAAGCTCCCCCCGCTCCATAAGGGTCTTCAGTACCACCATAGTGCTGCTAAGGGCAATGAGAAAGCCCAAAAAGACCGCTTCAAATATTGCCCATCCCAATAGTTTGCCCAGAGCTAATCCCACGGCTGCAGTGAGTAGTATCTGGACTATTCCACCCAGAATGGCAATCCTGCCCATCCGTATTAGCTCTTTAAAGGAGAACTCCAGACCCAGGGCAAACAGGAGCAGAATAACCCCGATATTGGCTAAAACCCGGACAGTCTCCACGTCTTTAACCAAGCCAAAGCCGTAGGGACCAACGATAATACCCCCGACCAGGTAGCCCAAGAGGACAGGCAACCTTGCCCGGTGGGCTAGCATACCGCCGACTAAAGCAGCTGCCAGAACGACAATCAGGTCAAGACCAAACCCCGATGCTTCCATAGTCCTAACACTGCTATTCTAGCATAGACGTCTGAAGTAAGGCAGTGGTCATAAACCAGAAGTTTGCCGCAGATAACAAATATATGTTATTATCAAATTATCATAGGAGTAGAGTTAGATGCCCAAGATTTATCTTATTGATGTCACCAACCGGGATGGAGTCCAGACTGCCAAACTCGGTTTATCCAAACTGGAAAAGACCATGATAAATATCTATCTGAACGAGATGGGGGTGTTTCAGTCTGAGTTCGGCTTCCCCACCACCAAGCACGAATCCCTGTACCTGCAAGCCAACCTGGAGCTGGCGGAAATGGGGGTCCTTAAACCCATCCGTTTAGAGGGGTGGATAAGAGCCATTGATGATGATGTGGAGAAAACCTTTAAGCTGGTACCTAACATCAAACACCTCAACCTCTCCATATCAACATCAGACCAGATGATTATCGGCAAGTTCCAGGGAAGAAAGAGTAGAAAAGACGTCATAAATGATATGGTTGCGGCGGTTGATGCCGCTAAGGCTCACGGTACCGAGAGCATAGGGGTTAATGCTGAAGACGCCTCCAGAACAGACCTGGACTTCCTTATCGAATTCGGACTTGCCG
>DATKVW010000183.1:0-2424 GCA_035529875.1 Dehalococcoidales bacterium
TATAGAGCATCTCATAAGTTGTACAGTCAGGTAAAACTATATCTGCCCAGTCTGTAGCTTCCACAGGGTTGGTATCATTAGAAACCAGAAGCTCAAGGCCATTGTAGATGTCCTCCATCAGATTTCGACTGGTCACGAAAAAATTCGCTGCGGAGGTGAGCAACATCTTTATTGGATGGGGATCACCCTGCGTCACCGCCTTGTGAATTGCTGAATAACGTATCTGATTAGAGTCAGCAAGTGGATACAGGTCAGCATCCCAGCCAACAACCGGAACGTCCCAGCCTTCTATAGCGCCTCCGGCGAGTGTTTTTGGTCGAGGATATGCTTTCCAATCTGGTGGCGTTGAGCCCAGCGAGCTGCTGCCCTTCATCCCGAGCAAACCACCTTTTCTATCCTTGTTGCCCAGTAACATACATAGAAGCCAGCTGCATCTCCAGCTTTGTATAGAGCCATTAAAGTTATTGGAGCCTGGCACGTAGCAGTTGGTCATTACTGCTGGCCTGGCGTTGCCCATGTGTCTTGCCATCTCAATGATTTTGTCCCCGCCAAATGGCATCTCGCATATCTCGGCAGCCAAAGCCGGCGGATACTTTTCAGTCCTCTCGGTTAACAGGTCAAAAGCTGTTTTACAACTAACACCATCTACTGTACGGGCTCCGATGAGGGCTGGGACAACCCCTTCTTTATCAACCGGTTGGGCACTGTCACTGACCGTATCCCAAGCCAGTTCTTCTCCCTCGCTGTTCTTTAGCAATAGGTGGTTGTCATCTCTAACCAGGCAAGGAGCATTGGAATAATTGATCAACCTCTCTTCGTCATACATTTGCTCCTTTATAATGACATTGAGAAGAGCCAACCAGAGTGCCACATCAGTGTTTGGTTTAATCGGTATCCATTCGTTGTTGCCAAGGACTGAATCGGTGCCCATTCTGGGGTCAACTAAATAACACTTATATTCCTTCCTGATACCCTTGGGAATTAGCACCGACACCTGTGGTATACCTGGCCTTCCGTGTGAGTCCTCGTGAGCAAACAAGATTCCACTCTTTGCGTTTTCGTAATCTGGCGTCCCCCCAAGTAATGTGTTACCAGTCATGGTCTGAGCCATTGACCCCGATGTATTGCAGGCTTGCCCATGCCAGCGCAATACACTGTATGGAGTGCCATATTTTTTGGCAACCCAGACAAATATGTCCCTGGCACGAACCTGTCTTGGGCAACCATACGCAAAGGCAGCATATTCTGGATGGCCATCGTCTCTATACTTCTTCAGTTTACCTGCAATTTCGGTTAGTGCCTCGTCCCAGGTTATCCGCCTATGCTTTCCTTCACCTCTTTTGCCTACTCTTTTTAAGGGGTATAGCAACCTGCTTGGGTTATAGACCCTATCAAATGCAGCTAGCCCTTTACCACATACTCCACCCGCTTCACCCATGATGGGCAAATCTCTATTACCCCTCATTTCCGTTACCACTCCGTTTACCAATGTGAACTCCATGGTACAGGAGTAGAAGCAACCCGGACACAGGCTGTATTTTGTCTCTTTTATTTCCACAGGCGGAGGTCCAGTTACAGTCACTGTGGTGCCGGGTGCTGTCGAGGTTATTGTGGTGCCGGGTGCTGTCGAGGTAACTGTGGTGCCAGGTTCTGTCGAGGTAATCGTTGTCGGTACTTGAACTGTCTTGGTAGTTTCGACCGTCTTGGTAACCTCAACCGTCTCGGTCTTTCCGGCCATGAGTGGATAGGTTATGCCAGCACCAATAGCACCGCCAGCAACGATAGCACCGGCGGCAACAAGGAAGTCTCGTCTAGAAACTTCACCCTTTTCCTTTTCTTTGTCTTTCACATATTCCTCCTTAAATACTAGGTTTCTTTCATTGTCCCTGCTTTATTTATATTCTGATTGGCATCACCTCCCTTTCTGTGATAGATAGCAGACCCTGCCGCTAAGCCCGATTACAGCCAGGGCTCCCCACACGGGAGGGGAAAAAAGATAATTAAGCTTATGGTGAAAGAATAACCTAAGCACCCTGGTTTCCCCCGGCAGAGCCTGCTCGACTGAATATCTTTTCTTCGCCCCATCTTTTCCCATAAATCAATAAGCTGGCAGATATAACCTACACTATAGTAGCACTGGCCGGGCGAACCGACTACCGCCAATATACCTATTTTGTGATTATAAAAAAAGGTATATATACCTACTTGTAAAATAGGTATATATACCTACTGGCAATAAAATAGTGCCTTAAAGGGTGATATATTTATAAAGAAAATGTGTGAAAAAATGGGCAGGCTTAATGTTTATCTTTCAGATGATACCGAGGAGTGAGGAGATAAAGTAGTTACCAAAATCAAGGTAATTCACAGTATGGCCTCCCTTCTTGCTCTACCTAGTCTCCTTCCAAAATCCTTATGCCGGGT
>DATKVW010000184.1:0-5126 GCA_035529875.1 Dehalococcoidales bacterium
CCCAGTTGAGCCATAGATTGGGCAAATTCTATAGCCTTTAGTTCTGTTTGTTGCCGCCAGCCATGTATGGCAATGTATCCCTCCCAGGCATCAACACCAACAATGATGGATTCCCTGTAGTTACGGCATGCCTCTGTAACCAGCTCACAGTTTTCTACCGCAGCCGTGCCCAGAATGACACGCTCTACACCTGCCTTGAGCACCTGCTCTATTGTTTCCAGCTGGCGGATACCACCACCCATCTGGGTAGGAATTAACACAACATTAGCTATCTCTTTAATGATATCTAGATTACACAGCTCACCGGTAGCGGCGCCATCCAGGTCAACTATGTGTAGTCTTGGTGCTCCCAGCGATTGCCATCGCAGAGCAGTATCTACCGGGTCATCAGAGAATGTTATTTCTTGCTCGTAGTCGCCCTGATACAAGCGAACACATTCACCATGTCTAAGGTCTATGGCTGGAATTATTTCTATGGTAGTTCTACCCCCTGCCGGTTTTTTGGAATCACGGCACTATCATATCATTTTGTTACAGCAACAACAATGCCTCCAGCTTAAGACCATCAGTCTATTTAAATGAGCCAGGGCTTGTTTACTAACCTCACCCTTTCAGATATTTATTAACCCTATCCCCTCTTAAACACCCTGATTAAGCAGGCTCCTGTCCTCAAAGGGAAAAGAGATTCTTGAGAGGGGGCTTTGCCCCTCTCTTACCTGCACTCCTCCAGGAAGAGAAATACTAAAGGAGCGTCAAAGAGAGGCTTTGCCTCTCTTAAAATTAAATCCCCCTCCCTTACCAGGGAGGGGGATTAAGGGGGTAGGTTGCCAACCAATACCTAAGGGGGTAAGGTTAATAAACAACCTCATCATTGTTCCTTGACACAGCTTTGGCAGGCTGTTAGACTACCAGTACTATAGCCTTAACGCTATCTCTCAGGAGCTATATTGACAGGGAAAGAATTATATAACCTTTCTCCACTACAATCTCCTATTAAGGGTCTTGTTCAAATTTTCACCGGTGACGGAAAGGGTAAAACCTCAGCAGCTCTAGGAACAGTAGTTCGAGCTTTAGGGCATGGGTTAAGGGTATATTTTGCCTTCTTTATGAAGGGGGACTACCCCTATGGGGAGCGTAATACCCTATCTAAACTACCCAATGTCAATATCGCCAGCTTCGGCAGCGGGAACTTTGTTAACCCGGCAGACATTAAGCCAGAGGATATAGAACAGGCAAGGCAAGCTTTAGCTAAAGCTCGTGAGGCGATGCTCAGTGGAAAATATGACCTAGTAGTGCTGGACGAGGTGAATGTAGCTGTAGCCTGGAAGCTGGTCGAACTGGATGAAGTGCTCAAGCTCATCAATGATAAACCAAACAATGTAGAGCTTATTCTCACCGGCCGTAACGCTGATGCCAAACTGATTGAACTGGCTGACCTGGTTACTGAGATGAGGAAAATTAAACATCCCTATGACAAAGGGATAAAGATGCGTCAGGGAATTGATTATTAATAAAATCCGGTAAAGGAGGAAATTTATGAGTATCACATTAAGCCTTATTAAAGCTGACATCGGTGGTTATGTGGGACACTCTGAGTCTCATCCCGATGTCATCGCCAAGGGTGAGGAATGCATGGCCAAGGCTAAAAAAGAGGGAGTGCTGGTAGATTATCATGTAACCAAATGCGGTGACGACCTGCAACTGATTATGACTCACCAGCAGGGTGAGAATAACGAAAAAATCCATAAACTAGCCTGGGACACCTTTATTGCCTGCACCGAGGTAGCCAAGAAACTAAAACTTCATGGTGCTGGACAGGATTTGCTCGCTGACGCTTTCTCGGGAAATGTGAAGGGAATGGGACCAGGGGTAGCTGAGATGGAGTTTGAGGAGAGAGGGTCTGAACCGGTAATTGTTTTCATGGCTGATAAGACCTCATCCGGAGCCTGGAATATGCCACTGTACAAGATGTTTGCTGACCCATTTAATACCATCGGGCTGGTTATCGCCTCCAATATGCACAGCGGTTTTACCTTTGAGGTACATGATATAAAAGAAGGCAAAAAGGTAACCTTTAATGCTCCTGAGGAGATTTATGACCTGCTGGTATTCATCGGTGCACCATCGCGCTATATGGTAAAAGCGGTATACAGCCGAGAGACCAATGAGATTGCCGCCGTATCATCCACCCAGCGTTTGGCTTTAATTGCCGGACGATATGTGGGCAAGGACGACCCGGTATGCATTGTTCGCAGCCAGGGAGCATTCCCCGCCGTAGGCGAAGTGCTGGAACCGTTCACCCTACCTCATCTGGTGGAAGGTTGGATGCGCGGTTCACACCACGGTCCCTTTATGCCGGTAGCCATCAGTGACAGCACCCCTACCCGCTTTGATGGACCGCCCAGGGTAACAGCCGCTGGCTTCCAGCTTTCCGGTGGTAAGTTGATAGGACCACGAGATATGTTTGCCGACAAATCGTTTGATAACGCCCGTCAGCAAGCTAATGATGTCGCTGATTTTATGCGTCGTCACGGTCCTTTCGAGCCGCACCGTCTGCCCCTGGAAGAAATGGAATATACCACTATGCCCCAGGTAGCGAAGAAACTGGAAGGAAGGTTCGTTGACCTCTAATTAAGAGCATGACCAAGCTCCTCCTGGCGACTAATAATCAAGCTAAGGTGCGTGAGTATGAAGGTTTACTCCATGACCTTCTGTTTGAGCTGACTACGCCGGCAGAACTGGGCATTACTACTGTGGTTGATGAAGTAGGTAATAGCTTGGAGGAGAATGCCAGATTAAAAGCAACAGTTCTGGCTGTTGAGAGTCAACTACTAGCCTTGGCTGATGATTCCGGGCTGGAGGTTGACGCCTTAGGTGGTGAACCAGGTCGGTTATCGGCTCGTTGTGCCGGTGAAACAGCATCAGATAAAGACAGGATTAACTACCTGCTGGCACGACTCAAGGATGTACCCTGGGAAAAACGTTCTGCCTGCTTTAGATGTGTCATCGCTATCGCTACACCCGATGGCAAGGTTGAGTTTTGCTCTGGTGACTGTTGTGGTTTGATAACCTTTGAACCTAAAGGGGAGCAGGGCTTTGGCTATGACCCGCTATTTTACCTCCCTGAGTTAGATAAAACAATGGCTGAATTGCCTCTGGAAGTAAAAAACCAGATTAGTCACCGGGGACAGGCAGCCAGCAAAGTATACCAGGCAGTGAAAAGGCTAGGATTATGACTGGACTTTCCGACTCTTTTCAGCGCCCGATAAATTATCTGCGCATCTCGGTAACCGACCGTTGCAACCTGCGCTGTATTTATTGCGTGCCCGCCGGCGGCTTTTACCCGCTGTCCCACCAGGACATCCTTACCTACGAGGAAATCAACACTATCGCTCAGGCAGCCGTCGAACTTGGTATAAATAAAGTAAGGCTCACCGGCGGCGAACCGCTGGTACGGGCAGGGTTGCCCAAATTAGTCCAGATGCTGGCACGCATTGACGGTATAGATGATATCGCCCTAACCACCAATGGGACTCTACTTGCTGACTATGCCGCTGAGTTGAAGGCAGCCGGCTTACAGCGAGTCAATGTTAGCCTGGATACACTTAGACCAGATAGGTTTGAGCTTATCACCCGGTGCAATCTGGTTAATGATGTGCTGGCAGGCATTGAGGTCGCTAAATCGGTAGGACTTAACCCGGTTAAGATTAATGTGGTGGTTATGGCGGGCATCAATGACGATGAAATCGTTGATTTTGCCCGTAAGACTATTGATGACGGGTGGCATGTGCGCTTTATCGAGCTTATGCCCTTCAATGGTGAACAGACTACTGCTCCCCACTTTGTCCCGGTCAGCGAGATGAGGAAATGCCTTGAACAGCTGGGGGAACTAGAACCATACCTGCCCAGTGTCGGTAACGGACCAGCCAAATATTTTCGCTTTCCTCGCGCCAGAGGCACCATCGGCTTTATTACCCCGGTCAGCGAGCACTTCTGCTTTCATTGTAATCGGCTGCGTCTTACCTCTGATGGTAAGCTCCGTCCCTGCCTCTTAGCTAAAGACGAGATAGACTTGAAATACCCTCTGCGCCGTGGTATATCTTCAGCAGAACTGAAGCAACTGATTGAGGAAGCCGTGGCGCTTAAGCCACTGCGCCACCATCTGGCTGAGGGCTATATACCCAAAGACCGACCAATGACCCAGGTAGGGGGTTAGAATTGGAAGAGCTAACGCATATTGATGAGCACGGTCATCCCCGAATGGTAGATATCACCACCAAGCCTGATACCCAGCGTGAGGCAGTAGCCAAAGGCATGGTCAGCATGCAGGCATCCACCTTTGCCAGGTTAAAGAAAGGTGCTCTACCGAAGGGAGATGTCCTCTCGGTAGCTCAATTAGCCGGCATTATGGCAGCCAAACAAACGCCTCACATCATACCCTTGTGCCACCCACTCCTCATCGGGGATATCAAGATTGAGTTCAGTCTGGATAAAAACAATAACGCTGTGGAGATTACTGCCACGGTAAAAAGCACCGGCAAGACCGGTGTGGAAATGGAGGCGCTTACCGCTACTGCGGTTGCTGCTTTAACTATCTATGACATGTGTAAAGCAGTAGACCGAGGTATAAAAATAGGGAATATACGACTAATTAGCAAAAGCGGCGGCAAAAGCGGAACAATAAAACTTGAGTAGATTAGACCCTATCCCCTGTATCCCCTTCCCCTTAGCAAGGGGAAGGGGAAGATTCTTATAAAGAGAGGCTAAGCCCCTCTAATCTCTTCCAAATGACCTCTGGACAGTACTGTTACTCATATTCTAGCACCTCTCCATTGCCCACCAATAAAAGTCGGTTAGAACCTATCCTCCTGACCCCCTTCCCTTAGTAAGGGAGGGGGATAAAAGGGAAAGGTTGAAAAATGAGTAGAATTAAATAGTTGAAAAACTTGAGTAGAATTAAATATTGGTATATACTATCCCATTACAGGATATGCTTTTAGGGGGTGCAAGATGAAGTTATCATGCATTCAGGAGAATTTAAATCGGGGACTTGGCACCGTGGGTAGAGCGGTAGCTACCAGACCAACCCTGCCCATAACCAATAATGTCCTCCTCGCCACCGACCA
>DATKVW010000185.1:0-3462 GCA_035529875.1 Dehalococcoidales bacterium
CGGTCTCAGACAGGTGGCTGGCCATATGGAGAAACAGGCAACAATGACAAGGAAGATAACCCGTGCTATGGCATACCCTGCCTTGGTTTTACTTATAGCCATCGGGGTATTCACTCTACTCATTACTGTGGCTTTGCCGCCACTGATTGGGTTATTTACCTCACTTGGTGCTGAATTGCCTTTGCCTACCAAGCTTCTTATGGCTACTGCTGGCTTCTTCATCAACTATAAGCTCTACCTTCTAGGGGTGCTATTCATCCTAATTATTTCAATTGTGGGTTACGTGAGGCTACCGGCTGGAAAACTGACCATGGACAGATTAATGCTGAAGATGCCAGTGATTGGCCCTATCAATATACAGCGCCATATGTGCCACTTCTGCCAAACGACGTCGATGCTACTGAAAGCAGGGTTACGGTTACCTCAGACAATGGATATCGTAACTCAAACCATCGGCAGCGGACTTATCCGCCAGGCATTGAAGGATGTTAAAGGGAAGCTGATTCAGGGGCAGGGTTTGTCCCAGCCGATGGCTGCGATTGACCTGTTCCCCCGGCTTATGGTGGAAATGGTAGTCGTGGGGGAGAAAACAGGTAGCATAGATTCTACTCTTGCCGCTCTCGCTGACTTTTATGAACAGAGAGTTGACCGGAGAATTAATAGCCTGATATCGATGATAGAGCCTACTTTGACAGTGGCTGTCGGGATGGTGGTTGCTTTCATTGCTCTCTCGATGATAACACCATTGTACTCCATATTGCAGACTATGCACTGATTGGCTGCGGCAGGTATCAGAGGATAGAAACGACTATAAAGGAATGGCTTGGAAAAATAAGAGTCCGGGTTCAGGACCAAAGAGGACTGGGCTTGGTCGAGTCTTTAGTCACGGTTGCCATCTTGGGAGTTGCCGCCGTTGCTTTTGCAGTTGCTCTCTCAACAGGTTCAATTGCGGTGTGTGAGGGAGAGCAGGAAATTGTGGCACAGAGCCTGGGGCGAACTCAGCTAGAATATATCAAAGGCTACTCCTATGACCCTGAAGCAACCACCTACCCTGCTGTGGCTGCGCCGGAAGGTTACACCATTTCCATTGAGGTTACTTCTATCCCTGATACTGATACTGACATACAGAAAATAACAGTAACTATCTGGCGCGGGGATGATAATATCCTGACAGTTGAAGACTATAAGGTGAATCGATGATGAATAGGGAGCGAGGGTTTAGCTTGGTTGAATTGCTCATAGCCACTGCTATTACCGGACTTATCGTCAGTTTTCTGGGTACAGCTGTCTACCAAATCATCACCGTCACTGACTATGGCAATGATAGGCTGGCAACCATGCACGAGCTTCAAAATGCAGCTCACTGGGTCAGCCGTGATGGGCAGATGGCGAGCGCAGCCAGTGGCGGCAATGAGTTAATACTGGTTCTACCCGATGACTCTTCAATCACCTATGCTGTTGAGAACAGAGAGCTTCACCGCACGGCTGGTGAAGCACAAATGACGTTAGCCCAAAATATCAGTAATATTTCTTTCTCTGTGGAAAACCGCATTATCACTATGACCATAACCTCGCTGCCTCTGGGAAGATGGGATATGAGCGAGTGGGGAACAAGAACATACAAGGTTTGCCTCCGGCCCACAGAGGTGGAAGAGTAATGAACGTTAAAAAGGGGCAAGTCTTTCCTCTAGTACTACTTATCCTGGCAGTGGGTATGCTGATTATAGCCCCTTTTCTGAGTCATGCCAGTAGCAGCCTTATTGGCTCTAGGGTCTATGGGCAAGCAATAGCTGAACAGTATTCATGTGATGCCGGGGTCGAACATGCCATCTGGCGTTTGAAGTATGAGTCTGATTTTGCCGACTCCTTGACTGCCGAGAACCCTACGACAAACTATTCTATAAACATCAATAATATGGCTGAGAGTATGACGGTCACTTGGACTGAGATTGAATCTCCGCCGGAACCACCACCGCCGGAAGGGCCACAATCATGGCGGGTTCAGGTTGCCAAGAGTGTGGAACCTGACTCAGCACCAACGGGGCAACCGACAATCTTTACCTACACCATTTATATCGAAAATGTTGGCACTTCTGACGTGCATCTGGAAGAAATCAGCGACCTTCTTCCAGAAAACTTCACCTATAATACGGGCTCAAGCCAGGGGGTCAGTTCTGATGACCCAACTATAGAACTGGAAGACGGTCGGCAGAAGCTGCTCTGGACTTTATCCTCACCTAACCCGGATGTTAGCGGGGGAGAAACAGTAACGCAGGTTTTCCAGGCGACAGCGACTCTTGAAGAGCAGGCAGTCTACTGGAACACGGCATGGGTCACACTGGTCCCAGACAGCATAGGCACGATTGGAACCGGCTCCAGTGCTCCTGTGGGGGGAGGGTGTTCTCCCTATGCGTATGACATCGTTGTTAGTGTCGGGGAGACCACTACTACTGTGCGTGTGAGTGTTACTGACACTGGCGTGTCTATCTTACAGTGGCGGGTGGAGTAATGTTAACTTTAAGCTGGGGCAATTTGTATTCGGCATTCAAGCAAGAGGAATACAGTGGGAATTAAGTCACTTAGTGTGTTGTTACTTATCATAGGAGCCTTTGGTGAGGAGTAAGCTATTAGTCATACCCCTAATTATTATCTTGGTGGCGGTCTATTACTTCCTTGGGATGGACTATTTAAAGCAGTGCCAGGAGCAGGAGGCACTGACCTCCCAAATCATTGAGGTTACCCAAACACTAAGGCAGATACCTCAGCCTCCTCGCGACCTAGAGCAACGATTAGCTGCGGCTCAGGCTAACCTGGCTGCCGAGCAAAGCACATTCCCTAACAACATAAACAGCACCGAGGTCATCGACACTATCCTTGAACTAGCCGATAACCGCAAGGTGAAGGTTATTTCTTTGGTAACTCAACCATGGTCAGCGGAGGTAGTTGGCGAACATGACTATTATGTTTTTCGGCTAAATATAGCAGTTAGGGGAGACTTTTCCCAATTGCTGGCTTATCTCAGTAAACTGGAGATAGGGGATTACACGACACTTATCATAGAGGCTTTGAACGTCACCAGGGTTACCGAGCAGCCGGAAGAGGAAGCTATTCCCGAAAAAGCTCTACTTATCAGTGCTAACTTGAAGTTGGCTATCTATAGCTACTCTCCGATTTCTGATTAAGGAGCTTATTTAAAAATGTATGCCACACTAAGTATTAGCACTACTGACGTAAGGCTCCTCTCAATAAAGGGGCATCAGGTAAAGAAATGGGGAAGTATACCTCTGACATCAGGGCTGGTGAGGGACGGACTCATTATACAGCCAAAAGCAGTGGGAGAGGCTATCAGTGCCCTGTTTAAATCATTAAAAGTCTCTAAAAAGCGAGTCATCACTAGCCTGACTGGCTTGTCCTTCACCTATCGAATTCTGAGCTTGCCCCGGACAAAGTCTGACTTTATAG
>DATKVW010000186.1:0-11741 GCA_035529875.1 Dehalococcoidales bacterium
GTAAGCGTGATAAACGCTGAGAATGCCCTGGAGAGGGCTGAAGACGACTGGCTGGACACACTTACTGCGGGAACACGAGTAAGACGGCTTGAGGAACGTCTGGATTGGTATTTGGAGAATGAACCGGGAGACACTGAAAAAATTAATGACATTAAAGATGACCTGGACAAAGCGTGGAATGATTTTTCCCGCACCGCCTCTGACTCCGTTGACGCCAGGGAGGTCACAGTAAAAGAAATGGGAGTTGAACTAGCCCAGGCACAACTGGAGGATGCCCAAATAGCCATAGAGGATGCCCAGAAAGACCTGGAGAAGGCTCAGGAAGAACTGGACGAGGCTAAGAGTAAAAGCCCGGTTATTACCGCACTATTTGATGGCTTCATCACCAGGGTAAATGTTGAGGGCGGTGACGAGGTGCTGACCGGGACGGTAGCGGTGCAGCTTGCCGACCCCAACAAGTTTGAAGCGGACATCCTGGTCAGTGAGATGGATATATTGCAGGTAAAGCTGGGAGGAGAAGCCTGGGTGCAGGTAGACGCCATGCAGGGGCTGAGCCTTCCCGCCGAAGTCACTCATATTTCGCCGACAGCCACCATTCAGTCAGGAGTAGTGAACTATGAAGTGAAGGTGGAAGTACAGCCTATCGAAGAGGTAATGCAGGAACAACAGGGGCAAATACCCGCGGCAATACCCGAAAACTTTCAGCTCAGGGAAGGGCTTACCGTCACCGTGAGCATAATAGTAGACCAGAGAAATGATATACTTCTGGTACCCAACGCAGCGATTACTACCCAGGGAAAGCAAACCTATGTTCAAGTAGTATTACCGGATGGTACCATTGAAGAACGAGCGATACAGACTGGCATCAGCGACTGGCAGTACACCGAGGTAACCAGCGGGCTCAGCGAGGGCGAGCAAGTAGCTGTTCCACAGGGGACTGCCACCATACCAACGACACAGCAAAACTCACCAAGAGGAATGATGATACCGGGAATGGGGAGGCCGCACGAATGATTCGAATGCAAGATATAACCAAGGTCTATCCTATGGGTAACAGAGACTTGACCGTACTCAGAGGAATAAACCTGAATATTGCGCAGGGCGAACTGGTGGCGATTATGGGTCCCTCCGGGTCGGGCAAATCTACCCTGCTTAACCTTATAGGTTGCCTGGATATACTAACCTCGGGCAGCTACTACCTAGATGATAGAGAGGTCAGCCGCCTCAGTAGCGGCGAACTGGCTGCGATAAGGGCTCATAAAATAGGCTTTGTCTTTCAGACTTTCAATCTATTACCCCGGCTCTCGGCGCTGGCTAATGTTGAACTGGGCTTAAGATATGCTGGTGGTAGCGACCGCAAACGGGCTATGGAAGCACTAGCTAAAGTTGGTCTCTCCGACCGTGCCAATCACCGCCCTACCGAGCTTTCCGGTGGCGAGCAGCAGAGAGTTGCTATTGCCCGGGCTCTGGTGAAAAATCCACCCCTGATTCTAGCGGACGAGCCTACCGGCAACCTGGACAGTCATTCGGGTGCGGAGGTAATCTCCATCCTCACCTCTTTGCATGCCGAGCAGGGTATTACGCTACTCACGATAACCCACGATACAAACATTGCTCATCACTGCCAGCGAATCATACACCTCAAGGATGGGCAGGTAGTATCGGAGGAAAGGGTATGAAAAAGTGGTTGGAGCCTTTTTCCACTGCCTGGGTCGGGGTAGCCACGCATAAACTGCGCAGCTTCTTGACCATCTTGGGCATCGTTATCGGCGTCGCTGCCGTGATTGCGCTGATGTCCATCGGCAGGGGTGCCGAGGCACAGATTATCTCCAATATCGAAAGTATGGGGTCAGGCCTCGTTACCATCAGCCCCGGGGCGCGCACCTTCGGCGGCGTCAAGAGCGCCGTGAACACCCTAACCATGGAAGATGGGGAGGCAATAGCTGGGCAAATTGACAATATATCGGCTATATCCTCTTCTTACTCCAGCAGCCTGCAGCTAGTTGTCGGTGCTCAGAATATGAGGGCACAGGTTTCCGGAGTAACCCCGGAGTACATGTCGGTAAACAACCTGGAGCTAGCTGATGGTACTTTCTTCGCTGAGTATGATTATCAACGTGGCGTCAAGGTAGTGGTACTCGGCTCTAATGTTAAGGAGACACTCTTTGGAGATACTAACCCAATCGGGCAGCAGATACGAATGGGCAAGATTATCGTGCGCGTCATCGGTATTCTGGAGAGCAAGGGAGCCATGTGGGGCTCATCTGATGATGCTATCTATGTTCCGCTGACTGCTATGCAGCAAACAGTCGCCCAACCCCGAACTGCTCAAGGAGAACGCGTGGTATCGTCCATATCGCTAACGGTAAGTGACGAGGAGCAGGCAGACTATGTTGTCACGGAGATTACCAGCCTGCTTCGCACCCGGCACCAGCTTGGCCCCAACGTTGATGATGATTTCAATATTATGTCCATGGAGGAGCTAGCCGAAACCGTTTCTGAAGCGATAGGCACGATGACCCTTCTTCTGGGTGCGATTGCCGCCATTTCACTGCTGGTGGGAGGAATCGGGGTGATGAATATCATGCTGGTGTCAGTACTGGAGAGAACCAGGGAAATAGGCATCCGCAAGGCACTGGGAGCCAGGGAACGGGACATCTGGACTCAATTTCTGATAGAGGCTGCCTTCCTGACATTTGCTGGCGGTATCATCGGAGTTATCGTGGGCTGGGCAGTCTCGTACATGGTTTCCGCCACGGGATTTATAACAACCCTGGTGACCGCTGATATAGTTATTCTCGCCGTTTCGGTATCGGTAGGTATTGGTTTATTCTTTGGCTTTTACCCTGCCTGGAATGCCTCCCACCTGAATCCTATTGAAGCCCTGAGATCGGAATAATTCGTTTAAAGAGGCAACAGTTTAAAAACTCTACTTCTGATTTAAAATTAAAGGACACCAGCGTATAATAAAATTATAACGAGCAGTCTCTAGTTAAGAAGGCATAGGAAAAATGGGTGGGTTACTCTTTGGTACCGGGGGCACTCCTCACAGCGCTAAGCCACCTAAATCCAGCATAGATGGCATTGAGCGCATTGCCGAACTGGGGCTGGGCTGTATGGAAATAGAATTTGTCCAGGGAGTGAGAATGGGTGAAGCCGGTGCTCGTCTGGTTGCTGAGAAGGCTGCCAACCTGGGGATAAAACTAACCGCCCACGCCCCTTACTTCATCAATCTTAACGCCCACGAGCCAGAGAAAATAAGAGCCAGTCAGGATAGAATACTTCAGACCGCCCGCATCGGCTCAACATGCGGGGCAGAAAGCATCGTTTTTCATCCCGCATTCTATCTCGGTGACCCGCCTGAGAAAACCTATAACAGTGTGAAGAAATACCTGGGAGAAGTAATGAACCAGCTTAAACGGGAGAATAATCGGGTATGGGTCAGACCCGAAGTGATGGGTAAAGTGAGCCAGTTTGGGACTCTGGAAGAGATACTTAATTTGAGCACTGGGCTAGAAAGGGTAGCCCCCTGTATTGACTTCGCCCACTGGCATGCCCGAAACGATGCCTTCAATTCCTATTCCGAGTTCACCTCTATTCTGCAACTGGTGAAAGAACGGTTAGGCACTACCGCTCTGGATAATATGCATATCCATGCTTCTGGTATTGCTTATGGCAAAAAGGGGGAAATCAAACACCTGAATCTGAAAGAGTCAGACCTTCAGTATAAGGAACTGGTCAAGGCGCTGAAGGACTACAATGCCAAGGGACTGGTTATCTGCGAAAGCCCCAATCTGGAGGAGGATGCCCTGCTCCTGCAAGAAACCTACGCTACCCGCTGAAAGTGGACTAACCGATAGTCCGGTATATACCATGACGCTTAAATTCCCATTCGTTCCTATTTCTGGTATAATAGGTATGGAGTTAAAATAGTAACTATTCAGGATGAAGATGAGAATGAGCATGAAGCGTAATCTTTTATTATACCTGGCTATTTTAATTGCCATCATAGCTATCTTCTCTTTCATTATACCTACGACTCAAAAACCGACTGAAATTAGCCTGGACACAGCCATAGTTATGTCACAAAATAACGAGATAGAGAAGCTGGTTATAGATGATGCCGAGCTGCTCGTTATTGCCAGGGATGGCGCTGAGTTCAAAGCAAACATACGCAACCTCAACTATGTTGACCTCCAAGAGCTTGGACTCAGCCTTAAAGGTATAGACTACGAGATAAAGGAATCAGGATTCAACTGGGGTGGGGCACTGCTTAATTTCCTCCCGCTGCTGATCTTCGGTGCCTTGCTATTCTTCATTTTCCGCTCAGCCCGAGGAGCTAACAGCCAAGCCCTCACCTTCGGTCGCAGCCGCGCCCGCTTATTCCCGGCTAATACACCAACAATAACCTTTAATGACGTCGCTGGAGTAGAGGAAGCCAAGCAAGAGGTGCATGAAGTAGTGGATTTCCTCAAGTCGCGAGAGAAGTTTCAGAGTCTAGGAGCACGCATCCCGAAGGGTATGCTCCTGATAGGTCCTCCAGGGACGGGCAAGACGCTGCTGGCACGGGCAATAGCCGGTGAAGCCGGGGTGCCTTTCTTCTCCATCAGTGGCAGTGAATTTGTGGAGATGTTTGTTGGCGTTGGTGCCTCCAGGGTGCGTGACCTCTTTGACCAGGCCAAGCGTAACAGTCCGTGTATTATTTTCATTGATGAAATTGACGCTGTCGGGCGCCATCGCGGTGCTGGGCTGGGTGGTAGCCATGACGAGAGGGAGCAAACCCTCAACCAGATTCTGGTGGAGATGGACGGCTTTGATACCAATACCAGCGTAATTGTTCTGGCAGCCACCAACCGACCTGATATACTTGACCCGGCTCTACTCCGCCCCGGGCGTTTTGACCGACGGGTAATCCTTGACCGACCCGATATTAACGGGCGAACTGCCATTCTTAAAGTTCATAGCAATGGTAAACCACTGGATAAGTCAGTGGATTTAGAGGTGTTAGCCAAAGAAACCGCCGGTTTTAGCGGTGCTGATTTAGCTAACCTGATAAACGAGGCAGCTATTCTTGCTGCCCGACGGGAGAAGCAAACTATTGAGATGCAGGAGCTTGAGGAATCTATAGACCGGGTAATCGCTGGTCCGGAGAGGAGAAGCCGCAAGATAAGCCCCAAAGAAAAGGAAATTACCGCCTACCATGAAGCAGGGCATGCCCTCGTTGCCAGAATGCTGCCCAATGCCGACCCGGTACATAAAATCTCCATTGTGGCGCGGGGGATGTCTCTCGGTCACACCCGCCAGCTACCCACCGAAGACCGATACCTGATGACACAATCCCAATTCAAAGATATGCTGGCTACTCTCCTCGCCGGTCATGCTGCGGAAATGCTGACCTTCAATGAAGTGACCACCGGTGCCCACGACGATATCAAGCGGTCGACTATGCTGGCACGTAAGATGGTAACCGAGTTCGGGATGAGTGCCAAGCTGGGACCACGAACCTTCGGGGACAAGCAGGAGCTGGTCTTCCTCGGTCGTGAAATCTCAGAGCAAAGGGATTATAGCGACAAGATTGCTCAGCAGATTGATGAGGAGGTCAATAACATTATCCAGCACGCCTACGAAGAGTCTAAGAAGATTTTGACCGAAAACAAGGCAAAATTAATCCAGATTGCTGAAGAAGTGGTGGCTAAAGAGACTATAGAGGGTGAGGCGCTGGAGGCACTGTTTAACCAGCCAGCCCCGTCACCTTCACCCGAGACTGCCCCCACCTCCTGAGTATCCCAATGTCTCTGAATTACAGCTTAAATCTGAAGGCTAGCTTTACGGTAAATAATGAGTAAGTTCATAGATAGATTGAATTGGACGGCACAGACTACCCCTCATCCCATCGGATTCAAGCAAGCACATACGGCCTCCGAGAAGCCCAGAATGCTGCTTGTTGCCAGTTTAGCTCAGGCTCACCGTGATAATGTGGCGGACTACATGGCTGGGGCTGATGCCGGACTATTACCCATCCCCGAACTGAGTTCAGGAGCGAAAGAAATCCAAGAAATGTCTCAGCTTGTACCTGCTATCCCCTGGGGTGGGTGGTTGAGAGACACCAACCGGGGAGAGACAAAGCCGATGGTAACGGCTGGCTGTGACTTTGTAGTTTTCCCGGCGACTGATACATTCCTGGCAGTGCCTCAAGATGATAAAGCGGGCAAGATACTGGAGGTAGAGGCATCACTCAGGGAAGGCTTGCTGGGAACAGTTAACGAGCTACCAGTAGATGCGGTGCTTGTTACCAGTGAACCGGGGGAGGATTATTCCCTTACCTGGCATCACCTTATGCTCTTTCAGCGCTTTGCCGATTTACTGACTAAACCCCTGTTAGTTCCGGTGCCACCAACGGTAACCGCTAATGAGCTCAAAGTGCTATGGGAAATCGGGGTTGACAGTGTGATAATAGAAGTGGGCGGTGACCAACCTCCAGCCAGATTAAAGGAACTACGCCAGGCAATAAAGAAACTGACCTTTCCACCACAACGCAAACGGGGAAAGGTAGAAGCTTTGCTACCTCGTATTAGCGGGAGCGCCGAGACGGTAACCGAAGAGGAAGAAGAAGAAGAGGATTTATAGCCTGACACCGGCACTATCTATTTGCTGATAGCTGCCACGATTTGCCTTCGGTAGTAATCGACGGGGCAATTACCATCTCCACCTTATGCATATCCTGAATAGTAGCACAACCGCAGACACCCATCGCTGTGCGCAGCGCCCCAACAAGATTCTGGCTGCCATCAGTGACCGAGGTAGGACCAAAAAAGATTTGCTCTAACGGGCTAGTGGTGCCCACTTTGATTCGGGTTCCCCGAGGCAAAGCTTGGTGCGGGTGGGACATACCCCAGTGATAGCCCAACCCCGGAGCCTCCTTAGCCTGAGCCAAAATGGAGCCAATCATTACCGCATCAGCCCCGGCAGCAAAGGCTTTACACAAATCGCCGCCTTTACGAAAACCACCATCGGTAATTACAGGCACATACCTGCCAGACTCGCGCTGGTAGGTCTCCCTAGCTGCAGCACAATCCATAGTAGCTGTTATCTGGGGAACACCGATCCCGAGGACTTCCCTGGTAGTGCAAGCGGCGCCGGGACCGACGCCTACCAGCACCCCGGAGATTCCGGTCCGCATAAGCTCCAGGCAGGCACTATAGCTGACACAGTTACCCACGACAATGGGCATAGGTATAGTCTGGCAAAGTTCCGAGAAGATTAGCCCGCGATAGCTCTTAGATATATGGCGGGCACTGGTAACCGTAGACTGAACGAAAAAGATGTCAGCCCCAGCTTCAGAAGTTATGGGAGCAAACCGCTTGGTATTGGCTGGTGTCACCGAAACAGCACAAATTGCTCCTGCCCGCTTGATAGCCTGTACTCTTTCGCCAATAAGGTTATCCTTAATCGGCTGGGAATAGATTCTCTGGAGCAGGGGGGTGATTTCAGCATCAGATGTTTGCGCAATCTCAGCCAGTACCTCCTGGGGATTATCATATCGGCTTTGTACTCCCTCCAGATGAAGAACTGCCAACCCACCTAGCTGGTTCATCAGGATAGCAAAGTTAACATCAGTTACCGCATCCATAGCTGAAGCCAAAATGGGAATGGAGAAGGTAAACTTATCTACCTTGAAATCAATGTTTGTCTGGTCGGGATTGATAGTTACATCTCCAGGAACAAGGGCTACTTCATCAAACCCGTAGGAACGCCGTAACTGTTTAAATTGGGGAACTATCACTTTACTATCCTTTTCATTTCTCCGCTATTAAACACAAACTATACCAAAAGCAGAGGTTAAGGTCAAGCAAGTTAACTTGAAACTGTTTAACAACCTATTTCCCTAACCCCCTTTTCCTTACCAAGGGAAGGGGGGAGGGATAAAGGGTGAGGGGTTGGTAAACTCATTTCTAAGTTCTCTTAGATATTGGGTAGCAACCTACCCCCTTAATCCCCCTCCCTTACCAGGGAGGGGGAAATAGTTTTGTAAGAGGGGCTAGCGCCCCTCTTAGACACTCCTGATTAAGTAGGCTCGTATCATCAGAGTGAAAAGAGATTTAAGGGAAGGGCAAAGCCCATAGTGGAAGCCAAAATTCTAAGCACGAAACCCTAAACAAACTCAAAACACTAATCACCAAAACCCACAAACCAAACCCTCAGGTTCAGGATTTAGAAATTAAGATTTAGAATTTATTCTCGGGAGGGGGTCAGGGGAACAGATTTCTAAACAATCTTCCCCTCTCCTTTGCAGATAAGCCGGGTGTTTAAGAGGGGTTTCACCCCTCTTTCCTTTTCTTCCCCCTTCCCCTCTGGGGAAGGGGGATAAAGGGGATGGGGTTAATTAGCAAGGTCTATAGACGGGTATTGAAGGATAGGTTATAATAAATGCATCACAGAAGATAAGAAAGCGATGCCCACCCTTTATATTGTGGCTACTCCCATTGGTAATTTAGAGGATATTTCGTTGCGTGCCCTCCGCATTCTGCGTGAGGTCAAACTTATTGCGGCTGAGGATACCCGCCAGACAAAAAAGCTTCTTGCCACCTATGATATTAACACGCCGATGACAAGCTATCACGAGCACAACAAGTGGACTAAACTGGATTACATTTTAAGCTGCCTTGATGACGGAGATGTAGCTCTGGTTTGTAATGCCGGGACACCGGGCATATCCGACCCGGGCTATGAGCTAATGGTGGCAGCCAGACAGCGAGGCATGCCGGTTGTTCCCATCCCCGGTTCCTCGGCGGTTATCACGGCACTAGTTGCCTCCGGGTTACCCACAGAAAGGTTTAGCTTTATCGGCTTTTTACCCCATAAAGCTGGCAGTCGTCGGCACCTTCTGGAATCTGTGGCTAACGAATGTGGCACTCTCGTCGTCCTGGAAACCCCCCACCGGCTACAAGCCGCTTTGAATGATATACTGCTTGTCCTGGGAGATAGAAGAATAGCCGTCTGCCGCGAGCTTACCAAGCTCCACGAAGAGGTATTTCAGGGGACAATAAGCCAAGCCATCGAGCATTTCACCGAACCACGGGGGGAATTCACCCTAATTATCGAAGGTAAAAAGGGAGCAGATAAACCACAGTTGACCGAAGATATTGAGAGACGCTTACATAATATGCGTCTCTCTGGAATAACCGCCAAAACAGCAGTGGCTAAGTTAGCCGAAGAAACCGGCTTATCCAAGAAAGAACTGTATCGAGCTTGGTTAAGGAGTTAGTAGATGCATCGAGGATGTATATCTTTAGGGCAAACCGAATGTGATGAGTGTCACCGTACCATTCCTTACCTTGAGCGTTACCTGGTCATTGAAGAGACAGAAGATAAGCGAATACACCTATGTGTCGATTGCTGCCTGAAAAAGGGTTATGCTCACTATAAGGTGGAGAAGGGCAAGCAGGTGTTAACCCTGCTGGAAGAATAAGCTAGAGGAGGTTTTTAAGGGGTAAAAACACCCTTTAATATTGTCAAAATATGAGCGAGAGAATTCTGGTTGCCGTAGCCTGGCCTTATGCTGACGGTCCATTACATCTGGGGCACATTGCCGGGGCATATTTACCAGCAGATATATTCGCCCGTTACCACCGCATCAAGGGGAATGAGGTACTAATGGTATCGGGCTCAGACCAGCACGGCACACCGATAACTATCAAGGCGGAGCAGGAAGGGAAAAAGCCCGGCGATATAGCCGCCAAATATCATGAACAGTTCCTTGACTCGTGGCAAAAGCTGGGCATTTCCTTTGATTTATTTACCAGGACGGAAACGGCTAACCACGCCGAGGTAACCCAGGATATATTCCTCACCCTCCTGAACAAAGGCTATATTTATAAGTCCACAGTGCTACAGCCCTTCTGCCCTCAGTGCCAGCGCTTTCTGCCCGACCGTTATATTGAAGGCACCTGCCCATATTGCAATTCCCCAGGGGCTCGGGGTGACCAGTGTGATGAATGTGGAAAACCTATAAATCCAGCCGAGCTCACCGACCCCCGCTGTCGCCTCTGCGGCACCACTCCCCAGTTCACAGACACGGAGCACTTCTTCCTTAAGCTGAGCGAGTTCAACGGCCGGCTTTTAGACTGGGTAAGACAGCAGACTCACTGGCGGCAGAATGTCCTTAACTTTACCACGCGCTACCTGGAACAGGGGCTGAAGGACAGGGCTATCACCCGTGATATAGATTGGGGAATACCCCTGCCAGTTGATGGCTTTGACAGCAAGCGTATCTATGTGTGGTTTGAGGCGGTCATTGGCTACCTCTCAGCGAGTAAGGAGTGGGCTAAATCCAGCGGGGATGCAGAAAAGTGGCGCTCCTTCTGGCAGGGAGAGGCGAAGAGCTACTACTTTATTGGTAAGGATAATATTCCCTTCCATACTATCATCTGGCCGGCAATGCTGATGGGCTATGGTAACCTTAATCTACCTTACGATGTTCCAGCTAATGAGTTCCTAACTATTGAGGGTAAAAAGCTTTCTACCAGCCGTAACTGGGCAGTCTGGCTGCCCGATTATCTATCACGTTACGACCCTGACCCGCTGCGTTACCTACTATCAATCAACATGCCAGAGACAGGGGATACCGACTTCTCCTGGCGTGAGTTTGTCCGCCGTAACAATGATGAGCTGGTGGCTACATATGGCAACCTGGTGCATCGGGTGCTTACCTTTACCTACCGCAGCTTTGATGGCTGCGTGCCGGAGCATAGTAAGTATAACGAGATTTGTGAATATCTAAAATCTCCAGACCCTGAGAAAAATTTAGGTACAACGAATATCTTAGACGACTCCAGCCTGAATGTGATTGAAGATGCCAGGGAATTTCTTTTTAGGGAAACTGGTGACCTTATTTCGAAATGCAAGTTTAGACAAGCATTACTATGTGCTATGGGTCTGGCTCAGGAGACCAACCAATATCTCGATAAAAAATCGCCTTGGAAGGAAAAAGATAAGCAGGTTGCTGCCGATTCACTATATGTGGCTCTTTATGTGATTTCGTGCCTGAAGACGGCCTTGTATCCCTTCTTACCCTTCAGCTCTCAGAAGGTGCATGAGTATCTGGGTTTTGAGGGCAGGGTTGAAGATTACGGCTGGCAGCCACACCCACCATCACCGGGGCAAAAGCTAATTCCTCCCCAACCCCTGTTTTCCAAACTGGATGAAGAGATAATAGAAGAAGAAACTAAACGATTGGGGTGTACTCATTGCTAGCAAATTCACATACTCACACTGAAAGAGGCTTCCAAGACCCAGGCTCAATCTATCAACCGATTCAGCAAGATTTAGTCGAGGTAAAGAACTGGCTGAAGTCAGTCAGTGAGGTTGAATTTACCCAGCTGTCGGAGATGTTAGACCACAGTCTGAGGGGTGGCGGCAAGCTAATCCGCCCGGCACTGGTGCTGCTTTCGGGCAAGTTTTATGACTATAATCGTGAGCACCTTCTGCCGATGGCTACCGCTGCTGAGCTTTTCCACATCGCTACCCTGGTCCATGACGATGCTGTTGATAGCTCCGTCGTTCGTCACTGGCGACCGACAATTAATAAAATATGGGGAGCCGACAAAGCCATACTCCTCGGCGATTATTTATTTGCCCAGGCAGCAGAGCTTGCCCATATTACTCGTAACCTGCGAGTAATCAGGCTGTCCAGTCAAACCCTGATGACTATCTCCAGTGGAGAGCTAAATCAGGCGTTTAAT
>DATKVW010000187.1:0-2737 GCA_035529875.1 Dehalococcoidales bacterium
CACCATGGAAGGAACTTCTACCTGGCGGGCTAACAGGAGATGTTCTCTGGTTTGAGGCATAGGACCATCAGGAGCGCTTACCACCAGTATCGCTCCGTCCATCTGAGCAGCTCCGGTTATCATATTCTTAATGTAGTCAGCATGCCCGGGGCAATCAATGTGAGCATAGTGTCGCTTTTCCGTCTCATATTCAACATGGGCAATAGCAATGGTTAATCCCCGGGCCTTCTCCTCAGGCGCATTATCAATGCTATAGAAGTCACGAAACTCAGTAGAACTTGTCTTAGACAGCACCGAAGTTATTGCCGAGGTCAGGGTTGTTTTGCCATGGTCAACATGACCAATGGTACCCACGTTACAATGTGGCTTGGTCCGCTCAAACTTCTTTTTAGCCATTTAATCCCCCTTTATTTTACAGCCCACAACCAGAGTCGAACTGGTGACCCCTATCTTACCAAGATAGTGCTCTTCCTACTGAGCTATGTGGGCACTAATCTCATCTATAATTTTTCATATTTAAACTATGGTGGAGGGGGCAGGATTCGAACCTGCGTAGCCCTTAGGGCGGCAGTTTTACAGACTGCTCCGATTAACCACTCCGGCACCCCTCCCTCAGGCTCTAGTCCCTGCCTTGTTGCACTTCACAATACTGGCTATCGCCGATATCACCAGTGCCTACCTGTAAGCCTATAACTATATCCTGGAGCCCGAGAGGGGATTCGAACCCACCAACCTACCGATTACAAGTCGGTTGCGCTACCATTGTGCTACTCGGGCAGCATCACTAAAGGGTAGTATAGCAAAGGGAGAAATAACTGTCAACAACCTACGGTCAATCTGACACTCTAAGCCCTATCCAAGCCGGGGTTAGTAATTACACCGTATAGCTCGGGGCGGCGGTCTTTTATCTGGTCTAATTCCCACTCGCCGGGGATAAAGGTGATATGCTTCTGTCGTGACGAGTCCAGACTAACCTCACCGTATATGATTTCTTCCTTATCCCGGCTGGCAAGACCTAGAATGTCCCCCGAGGCATCAACAATTTTACTCATACCGGAGAACGAATAGCCCCTCTCACTGCCAACGCGGTCGGCTGACACCACATGAACTCTATTCTCTATAGCCCTGGCACTAACGAGCAAATTGAGCTTTTCCCCCCGACTGTGGGGAAAGTTGGTGGGTAAAACCAGTATATCGGCACCCAGCAAGGTCATCACCCTTGAGCTCTCAGGGAAGGCAATATCATAGCAGATCTCAAGACCTATATTACCTATCGGAGTCTGATGTACCCCAAAAGGTTTATCGCCAGCATCCACGAAGCGGTCGACTCCCAGAAAGGGAAGGTGGTTCTTTCTATACCCGGCGATAAGCCCTTCGGGTCCGAGAAACGCCGCCGCGTTGAATAATCTATCGTTTTCCTTCTCCAGAAGACCAAAGATAACATAGACCCCAAGTTCCCGGCAGATGGAAGCCAGTTTTTCAGTGCTGGGACCAGGTATGGTCTCGGCAAAAGGTAATGCCTCGTGGCGACTGGAAAAGATATAACCCGTCAGGCTACACTCGGGAAATACTATCAGGTTAGCCTGGTTATTCGCCGCCTGTTTAGTTGCCTCCGCCATACCGTCCAGATTCTCTTCGATTTTCATCAGCTTGGGCTCCATCTGGACAGCAGCAATCTTTATTTTATCTGCCATAACGCCTCCTTAACTAATCAAGAACCTGCCCATCGACGGGCCAGTCTTTTGCCAAAAAGGCACAGACGATAGCTGTGCCATCTAAGTCTTATTGGTAGCGCATACCGGATTCGAACCGGTGATCTCCTCCTTGAGAGGGAGGTGTCCTAAACCCCTAGACGAATGCGCCACTGAACATTACCTGGCTGAGCAAACAAGAACCATATCGAACTTTGCTATTATATCAGCATAGGCACAAAGCAACAACACGGAGTTTCTATCGCAGTTCGGGAAATCCCTGTTTAGTCTCTAGCGGGCTCTGTTCTTCGGTAATCATGGAGCGAGGTTGGTGAGCGTGACCTTAATTGCTGACTCTATATCTTAACCGCACCAATGCTGAACGGCTGATTTAATACCTTCTCTGTCTCCCTCCTCCACCCCGCTCTCTATCGTCATAAGACCCGCGGTCTCTATTATCGGAACGGGGGCGAGCTGCACTAACCTTAAGCGTACGGTCCTTTAGCGCTTTTCCGTCAAGTCCATCAATTGCGGCTTGACCTTCAGCCTCTGTCGGCATTTCGGCAAACGCAAATCCCTTAGACCGTCCGGTATACTTGTCTGTTATAACCCTTACCGATGTGACTTCTCCAAAAGCCTTGAACTCCTGCTGTAACTCTTCTTCAGTCACCTCATACGACAAGTTACCCACATAGATATTCATATTAGTCTCCTTCTTGTTGAATTCTGTAGCCCCAGCCATGCACCTGGCTAGATACTACCCAACTCAATCTAGTTTACCTTTCTAGTCGCCTTCGCCTTGCACTCTTTCTCACTTTTATACGGGCAGCATCCCTTTTAGATATAAAATGACGACGGGCTTTGGCCTCACGCAAAACCCCATCCATCTGTATCATCCTTTGAAAACGTCTTAACAGGGAATCCTGACTTTCACCTGCCCGTATGAAAACTCCTAATGCCATAACGCACCAACACATTCTAGAACATGCCGGAAGTATCCAGCCGGCATGTATTTTTGAAGTCAAATTAGCATTATTTGCTCAGGT
>DATKVW010000188.1:0-4743 GCA_035529875.1 Dehalococcoidales bacterium
TATCAAATATCTAAGGCCGATTATATCACCGCTGATTGGTGGCTAACAATTAAGACCAGAGATTGTTTATTAACCTCATCCCCTTAGACACTGGTTAGCAACCTACCCCCTTTATCCCCCTCCCTTACCAGGGAGGGGGAAATGATTATATAAGAGAGGCAACGCCTCTCTTTGATTCTCCTTCAGTATTTCTCTTTCTGAGGGAGTGCAGGTAAGAGAGGGGGCAAAGCCCCCTCTCTAAAGGCTCTTCCCTCTCCCCTTCATAAGGGAAGGGGGAAAAAGGGTGAGGTTGGTAAGCTCATTTCCAAAGTTCTCTCGGGTATTCTTTAGAACCTCACCCCCTTAATCCCCCTTTCCTTGGGAAGGGGGTTGGGGGGTTAGGTGGCTAACAATCTTAAAACTGATAACAGGTAATACTTGACGCCCCTCTGGACGACTGATAATATCAACTTACCACAGGGGGACAAGGTGAACTTCCTGGAAAAGCTAATAAATGCCACCCGAAAGAATAACAGCCTGCTTTGCATCGGGCTTGACCCCGACCCAAAGCGGATGCCTGAGAAAACAGGCGTCTTTGAATTCAATAAGGCAATCATTGACGCCACCTCCGACCTGGTATGTGCCTACAAACCAAACTTCGCCTTCTACGAAGCCCTGGGCAATGCGGGACTGGATGCCCTGAAGCGCACCGTGGAACATATACCCGATGACATACCGGTAATCGGCGACGCCAAGCGCGGTGATATCGGCAATACGGCGAAAGCTTACGCCGAGGCTATTTTCACCTACTTCAACTTTGATGCCACCACCGTCAACCCTTACCTCGGCTTTGATTCCATAGAGCCCTTCATACAGTACACCGATAAAGGGATATTTATCCTGTGCCGCACCTCAAACGCCGGTGCCGTTGATTTCCAGTCTCTGCGCTGTGAGGAAGGTACTCTGTTTGAGATAGTCGCCCGAAAAGCCAGCCAGTGGAATATACATGGCAACATCGGGCTGGTGATCGGGGCTACCTATCCCGAGGAACTAAAGCTGGTCCGGGACAGTCACCCCGATATGCCCATTTTAATACCGGGTGTTGGTGCCCAGGGAGGAGACCTGGCATCAGCCGTCCGCTACGGGGTTGATACCCATGGGGAAAAGGCAATTATCAATTCATCCCGCCAGATTATATACGCCTCACGGGGAAAAGATTTTGCCCAGGCGGCACGACAAGTCGCCTCATCATTAAGAGACCAGATTAACTCTTATCTACCCTAGTTCTTTGAGGCAAGAAAATGGTTATGGAGATAAAGCTGGGTGATGTGGTCCGCCTCAAGAAGAAGCACCCCTGCGGCAGCTATGAGTGGCAGGTGGTCAGGCTGGGGGCTGACATCGGGATAAAGTGCCTCAAATGCCAGCGCCGTGTCCTCCTTGAGCGCAGCAACTTTGAGCGCAGAGTCAAAGCCTTTGTTTCCCGAGGTGAATAGTGTTGCCCACGGTGAGGTCATCTATCAAGGGAAGTTTGAAGGGGCTCTGCCCCTTCAAAACCTAATTCTTCCCCCTCTCCTTGAAAGGAGAGTGGGATAAAGGGGGTGAGGTTGATAGGCAATCCTGTCATTATGCATATTGACCTGGATGCCTTCTTTGTCTCTGTGGAGCAGGTAGAAAAGCCTGAGCTTAAGGGAAAACCGGTAGTAGTTGGCGGCAGACCTGACCGCAGGGGCGTGGTCGCTGCTGCCTCATATGAAGCCCGAGCCTTCGGTTTACATTCCGGCATGCCACTGGCTACTGCCAGTCGCCTCTGCCCCCGGGCTATCTTTATAGTAGGTAACTTCTCCAAATACCGGGAGGCTTCACAGAAGTTTATGGCTATCCTGGCTGATTTCTCACCCTATCTCGAGCCGCTCGGTCTGGACGAAGCCTACCTGGATGTCACCGGTTTTGAATCCATCCATGGTTCCATCCACCAGATGGCTCAAGCTATGAGGCAGAGGATTAAGGATGAATTAGGGCTTTGCGCCTCGGTAGGCATCGCCAGTGGCAAGGTAGTCGCCAAGGTTGCTTCAGACCTGTCCAAGCCCGACGGACTGATTGAGGTAGCCGATGGCGATGAACGCTCCTTCCTGGCACCGTTACCCGTAGGCAAAATGCCGGGGATAGGCAAAAAGACAGAGCAGATATTACAGGGCTTGGGCATTACTACTATAGGAGAACTATCTATTACCCCTCCAAGCACCCTTAAAAGCCATTTTGGTGCGTCTGGCGTGATTCTACACCGTTTCTCCAACGGCATTGATGATAGAAAGGTGGAGCCCCCGGCTGAAGCCAAGTCCATCAGCCGCGAGACTACTTTTGCCAAAGATATTCAACGCCGCCCCCAGATTGAGGCAGCACTTCGCTACCTCAGCGAGCGAGTCGGCAGTCAGCTACGCCAGCAGGATAAACAAGCCCGGTGTGTAACCCTCAAGCTCAGGTACCCTGATTTCACCACGATTACCCGTAGCCATACCCTGGGGCAAACCACCGACAGCGACCAGACCATCTTTGATACCGGACTCAAGCTGCTCAAGACAGCCTTATACCGGGAGAAGCGCCCGGTTCGTCTCATTGGCATTGGGGTATCAGACCTGACCCGGGCGAGACAGCTGGATATGCTGGACCCGTCAGCCCAGAGGCTGGGGCAACTGAATAGAGCCATTGACCGCATCCGCCAGAAATACGGCTTCACCGCCATCCAGACCGGCAGGACGCTGCTGCTAAAAGAACTCTTCCCCACCGATAAGGAAGGCTACACGCTACATACACCGAGCCTTTCGAGGTAGTATTTATATCATATACCCTCTTGGATACAAACTAGCCCATTTTCGTCCAGCTTTTTAGCCTGAAAGTTTGAAGGGGGTGAGGTAGATAAACTGTGCTATAATATGCTTAGTTGCATTTGGAGAGGTGTTACCATGTGGCAATGGTTTACAACTAATGGAATATGGATAATTATCGCCTCAGGCGTGGGACTAATACTCCTGCTCTTTATCAGAGAGCGAGTCCAGGCCCTCATTGAAAAAACAGCGGAGAAGAAACCACGTAAGACTTTGGGAAAGAACGTTAATCTTACCGCCTGGGTTCTGGAAGGTGTGCTGATAGTGGTCATAGCCTTCGCTCTGGTAGCAGTCATTGCCTCACGAGAAGGCGTTAAGGCAGTCATAACTCCAGAAACTATAGAGCAGTGGTTCCTCAAGCATGGCATCTTCATTATCAGCATCGTACTGGTAGGAATAGGGCTGTGGTATGCTTTAAAACATTTTCTGCCACCACTGGTGCGCCGCACCGTGGTCAGGGCCAAGGGAGAAAGCAAAGAGGGAATCAGGAAAAGAACTGAGACCTTAACCTCCGTCTTTATGGGGATAGGTAAAGTTGCCATCATCATCATTATCATATTTATGATTCTCTCCGAACTGGCGGTGCCCATTGGGCCGATCCTGGCTGGTTTCGGTATTGTGGGTATAGCCATCGGCTTCGGTGCTCAGTACCTGATAAGAGACCTTATTGCTGGCATCTTCATTCTATGGGAAAACCAGTATCGAGTAGGGGACGTGGCTAGAGTGGCGGACGTCGCTGGACTGGTGGAGCAGGTGAACCTGAGGAAGACGGTGCTCCGTGACCTGGATGGCATAGTCCACCACATACCTAACGGTGAGATTAGGGTCGCCAGTAACTTTACCAGGCACTTCTCCAGAGTCAACCTCAATATCTCGGTAGCCTATGGCACTGACCTAGACCACGCCATAAGCGTGATAAATCGCGTGGGCAAGGAACTGGCTGCGGATGAGCAATGGGGCAAGATGATTAAAACTCCTCCTCAAGTACTCAGAGTGGATAATCTGGGTGACTCCGGGATAGAGCTCAAGATTCTGGGTGATGTTCAGCCTATCAAGCAGTGGGATATTATGGGGCAGTTGAGACTCCGCATCAAGAAAGCCTTTGACGCTGAGGGTATAGAGATTCCATGGCCTCACGTAAAACTATATTTCGGTCAGAGCCAAGCGGAAGGGGGGCTGACCTGTAAAGCCTGCTCACGTCCCAATCCTCCCGGCAGCAAATTCTGCTCCAATTGCGGGGCTAATCTGAGTTCATAGTACAATCACTTGTTTTCTGCCCAGCTTACAGCTATAATTAGCCTTTGTTAAGAAAGGGGACTGGTAAAATGACATCATATGCCTATTTTCAGAAAAAGTTCGTTCCCTTATCTGAAGCCAAGCTAGGGATTATGACCAATTCCTTCCATTACGGCACTGCCGTTTTTGAAGGCATCAGGGGCAACTGGAACAGCCAGCAAAAGCAGCTTTACATCTTTCGTCTTAAAGAGCACTATGAGCGACTGCACCGGGGCTGCCGGGTAATTAAGATTAACCCCCTACACTCTGTGGATGAGCTCTGCCAGATAACCGTTGAAATGCTGACAAGAAGCGGTTTTCAGGAAGATGTATATATCCGTCCGGTAGCTTATAAGAGTAGCGAGGCTTTAGGCGTCCGCCTTCATGGTTTGGCCGACGATTTATTTGTCCTGGCTATCCCCTGGGGACGATATCTGGACGTGGACAAAGCCAAGGCTGGCGTTTCCTCCTGGCGCCGCCCGCATAATAATGTAATCCCCCCCCAGGCTAAGGTTTGCGGTGTCTATGTTAATAATGCCCTGGCTAAAACTGAAGCTATTGAAAATGGCTTTGATGAGGCAATTATGCTTGACCCGAATGGTCATGT
>DATKVW010000189.1:0-6005 GCA_035529875.1 Dehalococcoidales bacterium
GAGCGTGTTGGAACTTGAGTGTTTCCTGGCTCTTGATCACGCTCCAGTAGTGTTAATAGCAGGCTCAGATGGGTGGATACGTATGGACGGTCAATGCGAGGATGTAGCTTTCCAGCTAAGAGATAGAGCCGAGGTATGGGGTAGGAGGCTGGAGACGGAGCTGCTCACTAAGTTCGAGATTAGGCAGTATTATTATATATCGACCCCGTATGAGCACATGATTAACAAGGCTATTATAGGTAATGAGATCTGGTACGTTGATAAGGGCTACGATAAAATGTGGCACGTGGGCTATCTTGATTAGATATCCTAGGAGGGTAAGATGTCAGTCATAACCATGAAACCAAGTAAACCGATACCGACCTCCCTACAGGAGATCCATACCCTGTTGAAGGGTATATTCACCTATGTAGAGTTCAGGTGGTCCAAAAGAGGTGTCCCGCACATTATAGTAACTACCTCTATTGGGGATTATAGCGTGTGCTATTTTGGTAAGTATAAGAGCTATCGAGTGTTCTATCCATATTTCAGTGGTGAGCTAGGGTCGAGAGGCAAGACTGGCCCTGAATAACAAGGGTAATAATATATGAATGTATTGACAGTGGGAAACTCAGCAAAACTTTATTGCTTGAACTGGGTAGAACAATATGCAATGGAAAAGGGTGGCGAAGTAAATATTCTTGACCTTGGCTGTGGAACGTCTCTTAATTTTGTTAATCTACTGAAATCATACCCTTGGATTGAGTATGTAGGCATTGAACCATCAAAAGAATATTGCCTTCGAGCACGGCACTACTTAAGTGGTCTGAACGCAACCATAATCAATTCATATGGTTATCATGTGTATGACAAATTAGAAGAAAAATTCGATATTGTTGTTTCATTTAGCGTTCTAGAACACGTTTATCGCAGGCTAGATTACCTTCGTTCTGCAAAAGAGTGTTTAACAGACGACGGTTATTTTCTAATCAACTACGATGCGGGTCACTTTCTCTATGGCAGAGAGAGGTTGAAGCCCTCAGTAGTACGGTGGATCCTTATGTGGCTAAACTTCTATCGCAGGAGCCGGTGGAGACGCAGCGCGCCGTGGTTGCAATGCTAATTCTTATCAAGAGCGTCGCCGTCGCCAAGAGCATCCGGAGCGGCTATAACATTGGCTTTGCTGAATACGTTCGCAGGAACTATCCTCAAGTTGATGAGGATATTATAACCATGGTTAAGGATATACTGGAGCATCCGGGAGGGGGAAGGTAGCACTTTGGCAACGGCACGCGGAGAAGAGGGGATATGAAGGGTTTGAGCTTGATTGAGATTTTGATTTATATTACCCTCCTAGCGGTGCTGGCGGCGGTAGTTATTCCCAATCTGTCGAGATTGCTGGAATGGTGAGAAAGAAGAAAAAGGGGGGTGCATGATGAAGTGCTGGGGGAAGATTAAGTCATTTTTCAAACGACCGAAGGCAGAAGCCAAACCTACTGAGGAAAAGGCAGGTGAGCCTCCTGAGACAAAGGCAGCCGAGAGTCCTGAAAAGAAGGCTTAGCCATGGGCAGGCTCTGCCTTGGGAAACCCGTTGGGGAGGGAGCCAGAGGAGGTGACCAGAGAGGCTAGTAGCCTCTTCCCCGAAAGGGGCTATTATCTTCTGTGCGTTGATCTCCCCAGCGGGATGGGCGGGCTCTGCCAGGGGAAACTGAGGTGCCAGGGGGTTATCGATCCTTTCCCCACTGGCTTAAATATTTTTCCTACCCCTCCCGTGAGGGCAGCCTCAGCCGTAATCGGGCAAGTGGCATCCCGCTGCAAAGCGAAGGAGGTGATGTAGAATATAGAGACTACGTAGCAGGGAGAATATTTGAAATAAAGGAGGTAGAATCATGTTTCAGAAACGCAGGATGGTATGGGTTTCGATTGTTGTCGCGTTGCTCGTGGCCACCTTGGGGGCTGGCGCTGTTATGGCGAAGTCAGTTCTGAATCCCATTGGTGAAGATGGGGTAATCAGTGGCGCCTACCAGAAGGTGAATGGTATGCTGCGGCTGGTCAACGGTGAGGAGGATGTGAGACCATCGGAAGTGTTCATCCAATGGAATCAGGAAGGCTCGCCCGGTGAACCAGGGTCGCCTGGCCCACAAGGAGTGCAGGGATTACAGGGTCCGACTGGCCCAATAGGGCCAACTGGCCCACAAGGAGTGCAGGGACTACAGGGACTGCAAGGCGAACAAGGAATACAGGGCATACAAGGTGAACTAGGACCTGAAGGACCGCAAGGTGAACCGGGGTCTGCTGGCTCTTTAGGAGTGCCTGAATTTATGGTTCTCGGAGAGGTACTTTCACCCTTGCCATGGCAGGGCGGGACCATTATAACGGGTGAAGTAAAAGCTCCATCAGGCTGGACTATCGTGAGTGGGGGCTATGAACAATATGTTTTTCCCATAGGCACTACGGGTCTCAGATGTCTCGCCTCTTTCCCATTCCCTCCAGAGGGTTCTCCAACAAGCTGGAGATATATGTTCATGGCGGATGACGATGGTTCTGGCTTTGTTAACCTGTATGTAGTGGTAGTTAGGTTTCCAGTTAGCGAGTGAACTGCTATCGAGGCTGAGAAAATGAAAAGGGGGACTGTCTCAGATGTATCGCCTCTTACCCAAATCTCCAGAGCAGTCCCCCAACAAGCTGGCGATTTATGTTCAGGGCGCAGATTGCAGGGAGCGGCTATGTTAACCTGTATGTGGTGGCAGTTAAGTTCCCAGTTGACGAGTAAGCTGTGGCACCTCAGCCGTAATCGGGCAAGTGGCATCCCGCGACTAAATCTAGTTAAAAGCAAATTTAGCTTGAATAACTAAATAAGAGAGAAGGGGGTGATAGCTTTCAGTAGTAGAGTAATTTTAGCCAACCAAAATCTAAGTAAAGGAGTTTTTTCAATGAGAAAGAAAGTATTATTAATCCCGCTGGCATTGTTGTTAATCGTGAGTTTGCTTGCCTGTGCAGCTCCGGCACCAGCGCCTGCCCCAGCCCCGGCTCCTGCGCCGGCTCCTGCACCAGCCCCTGCCCCGGCACCGGCGCCCGCGCCAGCTCCGGCACCGGCCCCAGCTCCCGCTCCAGCGCCCGCTCCAGCAGAACCCGCGGAGGTAATTACTTGGAAGTACCAGGGACATCCTCCGGTTGCCGACCGTTATCACGAGGTAGTGAAGCGTGCCGCGGCCAAGATTACCACCATGAGCAACGGGCGCTTAGTCGTTGAACCCTATGCCGGTGGTGCTATCTATCCAGCGACTGAAGAGCTGTATGGGGTAGATGCCGGTATCCTTGAAATGGGGCTGGCCTGCCCGATGTATAACCTGGACAAGTTTCCCCAAGCTAGTCTCTTTGATATGATGTCTGGTGGGCTGACGCCTCTCCAGATGTTTTTGTGGCACATAAGAGGGGGAGGCGACGAGCTGGCGGCACGGATGTGGGAGCCGGCTTTGAACGTGAAGTATATCGCTTCTGGCGGTCATCTTCCTCCAGAGATATGGTGCCACTCCAACAGGGAGCTAAAGACCCCGGCGGACATTGAAGGGTTAAAGATGCGCTGCGCTGGTGAAGGCGGGGAAATTCTCGCCAGGATGGGCGCCGCGACAGTCTACTTCCCGGGTGCCGAACTCTATGAATCCATGCAGCGTGGCGTCATCGACGCTTTTGAATATGCTTCGCCATCCTTAAACTGGGGTATGGGCTTCCAGGAAGTAGCTGACTATCTTTACATCTCGCCATCCCGCGCCCCGACCGATTGTGGTCACGTCTGGGTGAACCGAGATGCCTGGGAGGAGATTACCCCTGACCTTCAGATGATAGTCGAGGAGGCAGTGCGAACGACCGGATTCGACTATTATGCCGAGACAGTAGTTTTGGATGACGAGTTTCTGGTCAACTTCATAGACTATGGCGTTGAGGTTCTACTCCTTCCAAAAAGTATAGAAGACGAGATCCTTAAAGTAGCCTTTGCATACTACGATGAGAAGTGTGCGGAGGACCCCTTCTATGCCGAGATAGTAGAATCCATGCGTGCTTTCAAAGCCATTTGCGACAAGCAGGACGTTCGCTAAGTCGGAGTGTCTCAACGAACCACGCTGGCTGAGTAGATGCTAGGGTTGTCCCGCTTCGAGAAAACCCTCGGGGCGGGACAACAATGAATGATGAGAACGATAGTAAGAGTTATTGATTCCATTAATGAATGGACGGGAAAGACCATACGGTGGGCTTGTGTAGTCCTGGTTTTGGTGCTTTGCTATGAGGTCACCGTCAGATATGTCTTCAATGCGCCAACGATATGGGCACATCAAACCTCATGTATGCTTGGCGGAACCATCGTGGCTCTGGGCTGGGCGTATACCCACCTTCACCACGGCCATGTGAGAGTTGATGTTTTTTACACGCACCTGTCGCCTAGAGGGAAGGCAATCATCGATGTCCTCTGTGCCTTTTTCCTTCTTTTCCCGTTGCTCGCTATACTTATATACACTGCGGCTGAGTTCATGTGGGTCGCCTGGTCAAGGGGTGAGGTACTAATTGAGAGTTACTGGTACCCACCATCTGGTCCAATCAGAACAGTAATGCTTCTGGGATTGTGTCTGTTTGCTCTTCAGGGTGTGGCTCAATTCATTCGTGATTTATCCCTGCTGGTAAGGAATAAACCGCTATGATTGATTTAAGCCCAGAGATTGTAACCATAATCATGCTCGGTGGGGTTCTGGTGGGAGTCTTAATCGGTTATCCCTTGGCTATCCCGGTGGGTGCTGTGGGCTTAATCATGGGCTTTCTACTATTTGGAACCGGGGTATTTGACCTACTCTATGCGCGTCTCTTTAAGCTGGTACACAGCTATGTCCTTTTAGCCATCCCCCTGTTTGTTTTTATGGGGGTTATGCTGGAACGCTCAGGGATCACCGAAAGAATGTATGCAGCATTATACCTCTGGCTCAGCGGGTTCAGGGGTGGCCTGGCGATAATCACCGTGTTAATCGGCACCATACTTGCCGCCTGTGTCGGCATAATTGGCGCCTCGGTCACCATGCTGGCGCTTCTTGCCCTTCCCTCCATGATAAAGCGAGGCTATAGCAAAAGTTTAGCCAGCGGCTCCGTCTGTGCTGGTGGCACTCTGGGTATTCTTATTCCCCCCAGTATTATGCTGGTCATTTTCGGGCCAATGGCTGGCATCTCAGTGGGAAAGCTGTTTATGGCTGCCTTTATCCCTGGTCTCGTCCTCTCTGGTTTATACATAACCTATATTGCCGTTCGTTGCTTCTTCCAAACCAAAATAGCTCCAGCAGTGCCCGTTGAAGAAAGAGCCGTCCCCTTCTTGAAGAAAACGGCTACGCTTGTTGCTTCTCTGGTTCCGCCTGGGTTACTTATCTTGGCCGTGCTGGGCAGTATTTTTTTCGGGATAGCACCTCCCACCGAAGCCGCCGCGGTAGGTGCCCTCGCCGCTACCATCTTGACGATCGCCTACCGCCGGTTTAGCTTTGAAGTCCTCAGCGATACGGCACTGCAGACACTCAAGGTCACCAGTATGATCCTCCTCATCGGTGGATTATCTTTCGCTTTCGTCGGTGTATTTATCCCGGCTGGGGGTGCAAAAGTAGTGGAGGCAGTCATTATGGGTACCCCAGGTGGATACTGGGGTGCCTTTGCTATGGTCATGTTCATAATCTTCCTTCTGGGATTTTTCATTGATTGGATAGGTATCATCTTTATCATGGTTCCCATACTAGCCCCCATTGCGCCTGCTCTTGGTTTTGACCCCCTCTGGTTTGGGATGATGATTATCATTAACCTTCAAATGTCCTTCATGACACCCCCATTCGCTGCGGCCATATTCTATCTCCGAGGTTCGGCACCGCCAGAGTTGGGAGTGACCATGGGAGATATCATCCGGGGAGTATTTCCGTTCGTTGGTCTTATCATGATTGGACTTAGCTTGTGCGTCGCTTTCCCTCAAATAATCCTCTGGCTGCCAGCACAGATGATAAAGTAGC
>DATKVW010000190.1:0-14019 GCA_035529875.1 Dehalococcoidales bacterium
TTCTACCCAAACCAGGCTCTTCTTCAAGGAACTGTGCCACTACTATCCTGCGCAATTCCATCCTTGAAGCATAGTTGCGAACTGTAAAATCCATCTCGTGGTACATAGTTATCCTCCTTTCTAGTTGTATTTTACCACACCCCCCATTCGCAATTTACCCCGATAGGCTATATAATGAGAAAACATAATATGGGGGAGGTTATTTATGGCAGAGAGGACAATGATATTTATTGATGGCAGTAATCTCTACCATTCTCTCAAGGGTTTTTTCGGTAGAGCCGATATAGACATGGGTAAGTTTTGTAATAAGCTCCTCGGCAGGCACCAGCTAATTAGAATCTACTACTATAACGCTAGAGTGGGGCGCAAAGAGGAACCGGAGCGATATAAAGACCAGCAAGCCTTCTTTAACAGCGTAAACGCTATACCTTACACTGAGCTTCGCTTGGGGCGTCTGGTCTACACCAGCAACTGGCCTAACACTCCCCCTTACGAAAAGGGAGTTGATGTGCAACTGGCTACCGATATGATAACCCACAGTTATAAAAACAATTATGATGTGGCTATCCTTGTTGCCGGTGATAATGACTATGTCGGCGCCATACAGGCAGTAAAGGACATCGGGAAACACTTCGAGGTTGCCCTATTCGGCAAAGAGCGGACTTCCCGACAGCTAAGGTCGGTAGCCGATAAGGTAATAACCATTAACCGGCGTCTACTTAATGGCTGCTGGAAACAAAGAAGTAGTTAAAAAAACTCATGGGCTGGGAGGAAGTTAAACAAGCCAGGCATCAGCTTTCCCGAGAACAGGGCGCCATTATCAAAGATTGGGGCGGTAGAATCCCCATCGCCCTTACTTACCCCAATACTTATTATGTCGGTATGTCCAACCTCGGGGTTCATGCCATCTACCGCCTGCTAAACAGCTACAACGAGGTCGTTTGTGAGCGAGCCTTCTGGGAAAGGAATAATAAAGCTCAGCAACTATCCCCTTTTTCTTTAGAGTCCCAGCGACCCCTCTCTGAATTTGCTATTCTCGCCTTCTCCATCACCTATGAGCTTGATTACTTCAATGTGGTCAATATTCTTAAAGCCAGTGGTATCCCCCTGTATGCTGCCGACCGAGATGAGAGACACCCGCTAGTTATCGCCGGCGGTCCCTGCATTATAGCCAACCCAATGCCCCTGGTCCCCTTCTTTGACTGCATGTGTATTGGCGAGGCGGAGTCAATACTCCCGACCATGCTTCCGGTACTATCTGAAGGTATTAACGGCAGGCGGGACGAACTACTTACAGCACTAGCCTCACTACCCGGCATCTATGCCCCCAAATACCACCCGGGAACTCCGGTGGTTCGGCAGTGGCTAACCAATCTGGATGACTTTCCCACGGCTTCAGTCGTGCTTACCCCGGATACCGAGCTGGGCAACCTATATCTCATTGAGGTGGAGCGGGGCTGTAACTGGGGATGCCGATTTTGCCTGGTCAACAATGCCTTTTCGCCGATGCGTTTTCGCTCCATAAATAAGCTCTTAGAACAAGCCAAACTGGGACTTAAATACCGAAAGCGTGTCGGATTAGTCGGTCCGGCGGTTACTGCACACCCTCAAATAGAGGAGCTACTAACCAGACTAAGGCAGATGGGAGCGGGACTCTCCATCAGCTCACTTCGGATTCGACCCCTTTCCGGCGCGTTGTTGAAAGAACTGGCTGAGGGAGGAATCAAGACCATTACCCTTGCCCCTGAAGCCGGCTCTCAGCGACTGCGCCAGGTTATCAAAAAGGGCATCTCCGAAGATGATATTCTGGAGTCAATAGATAAAGTTGCCGGGCAAGGCATAAAACAGCTCAAGCTCTACTTCATAATCGGTTTGCCCTCAGAGACTGACGAGGATGTAGAGGAAATCGTAAACCTCACCCTCACCGGCAAAAATATCATTGACAAAAGGCACAGCGGCACCCGCATCACCCTCAACATTGCCCCCTTCGTGCCCAAGGCAGGCACCCCCTTCCAGTGGCTACCCATGGCACCCCTCCCTACCCTGAATCACCGTCTATCTCTGCTCAAAAGCAAACTGCCTCCAAAAGGGATTAAGCTGAAATGTGAAAGCCCGGCGTGGAGCCAGGTTCAGGGGGTTTTAGCCCGGGGTGACATTAAATTAGCTGAGGTACTGGCTAATACAGAGGAGGTCTCACTATCCGGCTGGCGCAGAGCAGTAGAAAAATGCCATTTAGATACTGATTTCTACATCCTTCAGAAATGGGATGCCGCTCAAAAACTGCCCTGGGCAATACTGGATTCAGGAAATAAACCAGAAAAACTGGAACTTGAGCTAGATAGGGCTCTGTCTCAACATTAACCCAGCATTTTCTCCAGGCTCTCCCGCCACACCGAATCCATCTGCTCTAAAGGTAAGTTTATACAGTTCTCAATAGTAAACCGCTTACCTCCCACCACCCCCAACCGGGTTAGAGGCACTCTACTAGCAGCAGATAGCTCCTCCAGCTGTTTAACCTTCTCCGGCTTTACCGAGACCACAATCCGAGACTGTGCTTCCCCAAACAGGGTGGCATCCAGCCTACTGCTAAACTTCCACCCCTCTCCCTTAAAGCCAAGACCGTTCCTCAAGCAGCACTCTGCCAGAGTAATCGCCAGACCACCATAAGAGCAGTCGTGAGCCGAAACAATAACTCCCTGCCTGATAGCCTTCAGACAGCAGGCTTGCACCCTCTTTTCCAGGTCTAGGTCAATAAAGGGTCTACCTTTAACCAGATTGCGAACCAGCTCGAGGTACTCACTCCCCCCTAACCCATCATTATCAAGACCGTTGCCTAACAGAAACACCTGGTCGTTATCACTTACAAAGCCCATATCACAGTGCCGGTCTATATTGTCAATCAGACCTACCATACCACATATTGGCGTGGGATAGATTGCCCCATTTTCTGATTCGTTATACAGGCTAACGTTCCCGCTAATAACCGGTACCCCCAGCTTCCGGCAGGCGCTACCGATGCCACGAATACACTCTTTGAGCTGGTAATAAATGTCCTTCTTCTCCGGGTTGCCCAGGTTAAGGCAATCAGTAACCGCCAGAGGTCTGGCACCGGTACACACCAGATTTCGCGCTGCCTCAGCCACGGCTATCGCCCCACCGGCATAAGGGTCAAGGTAGCAATAGCGCCCATTCCCGTCAGCGGTAACAGCAAGAGCCTTATTGCCCCCCTTTACCCGCAGCAAGCCACCATCACCCCCGGGAGGCATAACATTACCCTGGCTACTAGTGTCAGAGTGTCGAAATATCCATTCCCGACTACAGATATTAGGCGAGGTTAGCAAACGGAGAAAGACTGCTTGAGCCTCAGTCTGGGCAAGGTCAGGGATATCTTTTAGCTCCAACGACTGAATCTTAGTTAACCATCGCGGCTTACCGACCTTGTACTGATACATTGGCGGGTCGGTGAGTATCTTTACCGGGGCTTCCGCCACCACCGTATCACCCTCTTTAATTCTAGCCAACCCATCATCGGTAACCTGCCCGATAATACGGCAGTCCAGTCCCCAACGACGAAACAGGCCTGATACCTTGTCCTCACACCCTTTCTTAACCACTACCAGCATTCGCTCCTGTGTTTCGGAAAGCATAACCTCATAGGGGGTCATCCCCGCTTCTCGACGAGGTACCTTGAGCACATCAAGCTCTATACCGTTACCGGCTCTGGCTGCTGTTTCTACCGCCGAAGAGGTCAAGCCAGCAGCGCCTAAATCCTGCATCCCCACCAGCCAGTCGGTGTCAGCCAGCTCCAGGAAAGCCTCAATAAGCAGCTTCTCCAGAGCCGGGTCACTGGCTTGAACAGCAGTGCTCCGTTCAGGCTCAGCTTCAAGTGCTCTTGATGCCAGCCCTGACGCTCCATGAACCCCATCCCTACCGGTTTCAGCGCCAACTATCATTACCGGATTACCCACACCACTGGCTCTAGCCCTGACCAGTTTTTTAACCCCCACAATGCCGACACACATAGCATTAACCAGCGGATTGCCCGAATACGATTTAGAAAAATAGACCTCACCGGCAACGGTAGGAATACCCAGCTTATTGGCATAGTCAGTAAAGCCAACCACTGCTTTACTGAGCAGGTAACGATTACGGGGTTTATCCAAAGGACCCAAACGTAGAGAATCAATAGCAGCCACGGGACGAGCTCCCATTGTCAGAATGTCTCTAGCCACACCACCAAATCCACTGGCTGCCCCATGATAAGGTTCAATGGCTGAGGGATGGTTATGAGACTCCATCTTCATCACTACCGCCAGCCCGTCACCAATATCCACTGCACCAGCATTCTCGGCACCAATGTCAACCAGCACTCTCTTACTTATAGCCGGGAAAAACCTGAACAGAGGTTTAGAGTGCTTATAGCCACAATGCTCACTCCACAGGGAGCCAAACATGCCTATCTCAGTAATGGTCGGCTCCCGACCCAGCCTGCGGACTATCAAATCATACTCTGCTTCGCTTAAAGCAACTTCCTCTAATACTCGCTTATCGACTGGCATAAATCACCTCCATTTAGCCTTATAAAAACAAATTCCTCTCCTACTGAAATAGCACATATAGAAGAGGAAAAAAGAGGAACGAGTTTACTGATTAAGCAACTCGGTAACAACGGCATTTATCTCTCGTCCATCCGCTTTCCCCTTAAGCTTAGCAATAAGCTGGGGCATAACTTTTCCTTTGTCACCGGGTCCCTGTGCCCCCACCTGCTCAATAACCTGACGAGCTTCAACCACAATTTCTTCCCGCGTCATCTGCTGAGGCAGATATTTGTTTAGGATAGCCATCTCCACTTCTTCTTGAGCCACCAAGTCCTGGCGGTTTCCCTGCTTAAAGGCTTCAATGCTCTCCTGACGCTGCCTTACCTCCTTAGCGATAACACCAAGGACATCACCATCATTTAGCTCAGCCTGACGGGCAATTTCAGCATTTTTAATAGCCGCCATCACCAACCGGATAACCGAACACTTTATCCTGTCCCCACCCCTCATCGCCTCCTTGAGGTCATCCGTTAGCTTCTGTTTTAAGTCTGCTTCCACTGTAACCTCAACTTTATGTAAAAAACCTGGGACTCTGAAAGTTCACCCATCACACTTAACTATCGTCCCGGTGCCCTGACACTCCTGCGCTTCTTAGCTGCTTCCTTCCGCTTACGCTTAATACTGGGCTTCTCGAAGTGCTCTCGACGACGGAACTCAGCTAAAACACCATCCTGCTGCACCCGCCTGTTAAATCGCTTGAGTAAACTCTCAAAGCCCTCGTCCCCTCTAGTTTCTGCATAAGTCACAGAACATCACCAACCAAATCTTTGTCTTTTAGTATCACATTTTAGCTAGTATTAAACACCCTGTCAAGAAAGAGGGGGAATTGTTATATAAGAGAGGCTTTGCCTCTCTTTGACTTTTATACTCTAGAGTAGCCAGGAAGTTTTAAAGGGGTGTTGCCCTCTTTATTTAGCTTTCTTCCTCCAAGGGGATAGGGTAGATAAACAAAGCTAATACTCGCTTCTTTTTAATATCTCACGGGCGGCTACTACTCCGGAAGCCGAAGCCTGGATTAAACCACGGCTGACACCAGCCCCATCACCGGCGGTAAACAGATTGCCAACCTCGGTCTCCAGGCAAGAGGTAAGTTGAGGTCGCCAGGAATAAAACTTGACTTCAACCCCGTAAAGCAGAGTATGACGTGAGGCTACACCTGGAACCAGCTTGTCCATTGCCTGAAGCATCTCCACCAGTCCGGTGAGGTAACGGTAGGGAAGGACAAAGCTAAGGTCACCGGGGGTAGCGCTGGGTAAGGTAGGCTGTACCAAACCCCGCTCAATACGGGCTGGGGTAGAACGCCGACCCTCCATCAGGTCGCCGAAGCGCTGTAACAGCACCCCGCCACTAAGAATGTTAGCCAGCCGTGCCAGATACTTGCCGTAGGCAATCGGTTCCCGGAATGGCTTGGTGAAGGTGGTGCTCACCAGTAGAGCGAAGTTAGTATTACCGCTGTTATGATTGGCATAACTATGCCCGTTAACCGTGATTACCGGGTCGCTGCCCCCACTAGACTCCGTAATAACCTCACCGCCGGGGCACATACAGAAGGTCCTAATCCGGTCGTCAAAACTCCGGGACAGGAACTCCAGCTTTGCCTCATAGAGCACACTGGTCAGCGGTTCCATCACTGCTTCAGGCACCTCTACCCTGACCCCAACATCAACCGGATTACAATGCATGGTCAGGCTAAGCTGGTTAGCCTGTGTCGCCAGCCACTCCGCCCCCTCCCTGCCCGGGGCGAGAATAAGATAACGGCAGTCAAACCTGTCCCCGGCCTCAGTTTCAACTCCGCTGACCTTACCGTCACCAATAATAACATTAGCCGCCGCAACCTCAAGCTTTAACTCTATGCGTGAAAAAAGGTAATCCCGCACACACTTGAGTACAGAACGGCAACACTCCGTACCTAGATGCCGAAGAGGCACCGGTATCAGACGCAACTCGGCTAAAGAAGCCTGACGACGCACCACATCAACCTCATCCCCAACCCCATAAAGTTTATCTGGAGCACCAAACTTGAGATAGACATCATCCACATATTTAATCAGGGCTCCAGCCTGTCTCTTGCCGAGATAATCCTCCAGCCTGCCGCCCACCTGTGACGATAATGTTAATTTACCGTCACTGTAAGCACCAGCCCCACCCAAGCCACTAACCAGATTGCGGCGCTTATCAATATCCTTGCCCTTCTCTATAAGCAGAATCTTGAGCCCGGGTGCCTTTGACAGCTCTAAAGCGGCAAAAATACCCGCCGGACCGCCACCGACAATGATGACATCGTATTGCTTAACCATCCCGCCAAGTCAAACCACCAACCTATCTCACTATGCCATTCTATAACCCACAGCTTTAACCGTCAAACAATCGCAAGACTAGAGATTATTTTTTTAAAACCTCACCCCCTTCTAAAAGTAAATTCTAATTTCTAATTTCTAAATCCTGAATTCAAAGCCGGAAGATTTGGTTTCTTGGGTTTTGGTAATTAGTGTTTTGAATTTGTTTAGAGTTTCGTGCCTGGAATTTTGGCTGTTCGTGTAGAACCTATCCCTCTTGGATAATTTGCTAGCAACCTACCCCCTTTATCCCCCTCCCTTACAAGGGAGGGGGAAATAATTTTTTAAGAGGGACTAGTGTCCCTCTTAAACACCCCACATAGTTGCTCATTCAAAAGGGGTGAGATAAATAGATGGGGGTTGGCACCCCCCCTGAACATCCCTGCTTAAATAAGCCCCTACCCTCAACGGGGATAGAGATTGTTGAGAGGGGGCAAAGCCCCCCTCTCAACCCAACTCCCCCTTCCCCTTGATAAGGGGAAGGGGGAGAAAGGGGGATAGGGTTTGATAAGCTCATTTTCTAAGCCCTGAATTCAGAACCTGATGGTTTGGGTTTTGGTAATTAGTGTTTTGAATTTGTTTAGAGTTTCGTTGACACATAGAAGACTCCGCTGTAACATAATCAACAGGAGAGTTATGCTAGCCAAGGTAATAAGTGGTGCTATCGTGGGGCTGGATGGGGCTATTGTTGAGGTTGAGGTTGATATTTCGCCTGGCTTGCCCCAATTTACCATTGTTGGCTTGCCCGATACTGCCGTACAGGAAGCCAGAGAGCGAGTCCGCGCGGCTATCCGTAACTCCGGGTGCAACTTCCCCATGAGGCGCATCGTGGTTAATCTTGCTCCAGCCAATCTCAAAAAAGCCGGACCAGCCTATGACTTACCCATTGCCGTTGGCATCCTCCTCAGCTCAGAGCAGGTAAGTGCCGATGTTTCCCAGGTCATGTTACTGGGAGAATTATCTCTGGATGGCAGCCTGCGTCACACCAACGGCATCCTGCCCATGGTTGCCCTGGCACAACAGGAGGAGTTAACCAATGTTATTGTCCCTGAGGCTGATGCCAAAGAAGCATCCTTGATAGAAGGTGTTAAAATAATTCCCATCGCTTCGTTGTCTCAGTTAGTCCGCCATCTTCGTGGGGAAATACCAGCTCCGGAATATAAGACCGAAAAGGTCGAGGAAGACACTCCAGCCATCGTACCAACTATGAACCTGGCTGATATCAAAGGGCAGGAGCATGTCAAGCGAGCCTTAGAGGTAGCTGCTGCCGGAGGGCATAATGTGGTAATGATGGGACCCCCGGGCAGTGGTAAAACAATACTAGCCCGTGCCCTGCCCTCCATACTACCGCCAATGACCACCGATGAAGCCCTGGAGGTTACCAAGGTTTACAGCGTCAGCGGTCTGTTACCATCAGACATCTCTCTTATCAGGCAGCGCCCCTTCCGCTCTCCCCACTACACTATCTCCAACGCCGGTTTGGTCGGTGGCGGGCACTGGCCCAGACCGGGCGAAATAAGCCTCAGCCACCGGGGGGTTCTCTTCCTTGATGAACTCCCCGAATTCGGACATGCTGTGCTTGAGGTACTGCGCCAGCCCCTGGAAGACAGGGTAATCACCATCAGCCGGGCTCAGGGGAGTATAACCTTCCCTGCCAACTTTATGCTGGTCGGGGCGATGAACCCCTGCCCTTGCGGCTACTATGGTGACCCCTTCCGACAATGCACCTGCTCACCCGGCCTGGTTTCCCGATACCAGAAGCGTATCAGCGGACCATTCATTGACCGGGTTGATATATTTATTGAGGTGCCTCATGTTGACTACGAAAAGTTAACCGATGACCGATTAGGGGAAAAATCAGAGAAGGTTCAAGCCAGGGTCAAAACTGCCCGTTCCCGACAGCGAGAGCGCCTCCAGGGAACCAGACTAGCCTGTAATGCTGAAATGACGCCAGCCGAAGTAAGGGGGTTTTGCCAGGTGGAGGAATCAGCCCAGAGCCTGCTTAAGGCGGCGATGAAACAGCTTTACCTTTCTGCCCGAGCCTTCCACCGCATACTCAAACTAGCCCGAACTATCGCCGACCTGGAGGGCACGGATATAATTAAAGCACACCATCTGGCGGAAGCTATCCAGTATCGCCCGAGGAGAATGGAATAACCGGAACCAAAGGCAAAGATAAAAATATGAAAGGCGAGAGATGACCAAGGTTAAGATTCTGGGTAAGCGTGTTGCCGAAATTGTTAAAATCGGTAAAGCCAAGACCCATACTGACACGGTAACTCTTTATACCACTGTCTTTCTGGACGACAACAAGGTGGTTGATAACGGAAACATACTGGTGTGATTTTAAAGGTGGTAACAATGGAATTAGCTAAACGTATCGCCGAAGAAGTAAATAAGAACAAGGACGAAATAATCAGATTAACCCAGGAATTAGTAAGAGTCCCCAGTTTTTCCGGTGACGCCCAAAATCTCTCACGAATCGCCGAGATTATCTCAGGGGAAATGAGTAGAGACGGCTTCACCATCCAGCTACTTGAGGCAGAAGAGGGATTAACCAATGTGGTCGGCACATTTCAGGGTTCGGATACTGCCCCCTGGATTCTGTTCAACGGGCATACTGATGTTGTTCCCGTAGCAAGTGATAAAGAGTGGATTGTCGAGCCGTTCAGCGCCGAGATAAGAGACGAACGGATATACGGTCGTGGTGCCTGTGATATGAAGGGTGGACTGGCAGCGATGCTCGCTGCTCCCAGGATTGTTTTTAACCTTTTCCCCGAGTATAAAGGCAACATAATCCTCACCGCCACCGTAGATGAAGAAATTGGTAGCGACAAAGGGATGAAGTATGTTGTGGAACAAGGAATTAAAGCCGATATGGGGATTGTATGCGAGCCTACCGAACTGAAGATAGTTAATGTCAGTAAAGGGCTGCTGTGGCTAAAATTAATGACCAAGGGCAAAAGTGCCCACGGAGCTATGCCGGAACAAGGCGTCAATGCTATATATAAAATGTCAAAAATACTAAAGCGACTGGAGGGTTACAATTTTAAGCAAGGTCGCCATAAGGTTCTGGGAAAACCTACAGTAAACGTCGGCCGCATCAGCGGCGGAGAAAGACCGAATGTGGTTCCTGATTCCTGTGAGGCTGAGATTGATATCAGATACCTGCCCAACCAAAGTCATTCAAAGGTCATTAACGACTTGAAGAAATTAATCGAAAATGTAAAGAAAAAAGACCACCAGATAGACGCAGAAATTGATATAATAAGATATCGCTCCCCGGTGGAAATCTCCAAAGAGGAAGCGGTAATAAAAACTATCATGAAAGGAGCTAAACGGATTCTGGGCAAATATCCTAAATTTCGGGGGATGCTATCACCGGGAGATAGTGCCCACCTGGTCAATGCCGGTATCCCCAGCGTTATGTTTGGTCCCGGGCAGGAGCAACTCGCCCACTCCACAAATGAGTGGATTGCTATTGATGATATCTTAACTGCGGTTAAGATTTACGCTGCTATTATGATAAGAAATGGAGTAAATTAATATGGTAAGATTCACAACTATGCTCCCTAATTTAAGTAAGCGGTGTGTGCAAACTATCGTTATCATTACCCTGCTTGCTACATTGGCTGGGATAACTACGGGGTGTACTGATTTTCAGCAGTCTCCTCCTCCTCCCGAGCCTCCCGTGGAGACAACGCCACCGAAAGCACCCACCACTATCACCACTGCCGACAGTGCCATTATGGTAGTCTATGAACACCTGCTGGCTCAGGCAGAGGGCTATAAGGCTAAGACATACCTTGCCGACTTTTATGCCACCTGTGATAACTGGACGGCTACCTCAGAGCTACTCAAAGATGGAACCTCCGTGTGGCATGTTGTGGTTGACATGACACAGACCAGACACTGGCGGGAGAGACTCTACTGGCAGCAAGCCGGCTGGCTGGTGCTCCGGGATGGCAAAGTGATACCTTCTAATCGCTTTAAAGCTAATGCCCTGAGAATTGAGGCTGACCTGCAGGAATTGAGCCTACCACCCCCAGCCCCACCAGTCAAACTTGAAGAGGAATAAGAAGCGCCAATAATGGATTATTCTCCGTAAAGGTGGTTTATCTTCCAAAAAGCTCAGCTTCCCCAGAACCAGAAACCCACGCCCATAGCCACCATAATCAAGCCAACACCAATAGCTATCCAGCCACCTACCTTCAGCGCCCCCGGTCCGCTTTGCTCCGGGGAGCGCTCCATAAACTCCCTCATGTCAGTGCGGCTGGACAGAGCATCGTAGTAGCCCTCCTCTTCCCGCTTACCCCCTATAAGTACAGCCAAGCCGAGGAGGACAAACAAACCGCCCATACCCATTAATATAAGGTAATCTCCCTGCGGCACGGTCAAACTCCCCTCTACAGGAGTGCCACCCAATAAGCACTATTATATGAGTTCTTGAAGCACGGTTCAACAAATATTATGTAATCTCGGCTGTAGCCCCGGCGGCTTCCAGCTTTTGTTTGGCGGCAGTGGCTTCGTCCTTATTAACCCCTTCTTTTACTGGCTTGGGGGCACCCTCCACCAGGTCCTTAGACTCCTTCAAACCTAGAGTGGTCAACTCGCGCACGGCTCTAATCACACTAATCTTATTTTCGCCTATCGTTTTGAGAATCACATTAAACTCTGTTTTCTCTTCCTCAGCAGCTGCAGCTGGTGCTGCCGCAGGTGCCGCCGCGGCAACTACCGGAGCCGCAGCGCTAACCCCAAACTCATTCTCCAGGGCTTTTACCAGCTCCGCTAGCTCCAGCACCGTCATATTCTTTACAGTGGCTATTATTTCGGCAACAGCAGTTGACTTAGCTTTCTTTACCGCTGCCTCCGCTGCCTTCGGTTTCTCCTCCGCTGCTTTGGCTGGAGCTGTCTCCTCACCAGCGGTAGCCTTAGGAGCCTTGGTCTTTTTTACTGCCTTTTCTTCAGCCGCCTGTGGTTTGGCTTCTACTTTTTCTTCACCCGTATCCTGGGTAACCTCTGCCTCGGTTTCCGACATTTTATTCTCCCTCCAATTGTTGAATTCTAGCCTGTAACACCCCCATAATTCCTCTCATAGGAGCGGTAAGACAATTAACTAAGCCTGAGATGGGGGCTTGCATCCCACCCAGAACCAGTGCTACCAATACCTCCTTTGACGGTAAAGAAGATAAGGTCACTACATCCACCGCAGTAAGGACTCTATCACCTATAAAGCCTCCCTTAATATTCAGGCTGGCTTTTGAGTCACGAATATACTCATCCAGAATCTTGGCTGGCTCAGCTATATCACCATAGCCAAAAGCAAGCGCTACCGGACCCTCAAAGAAGCTGACCAGCTCATCTTTGGCCGCCCTTTCCGCAGCAAATCGAGCTAAAGTATTTTTTACCACCCGGTAACCAATTCCCGAGTCCCCTAATTTACGACGTAATGCTGTTATCTCAGCAGCTGATAGCCCCCGATAGTCAGTTAAAATAGCAACGCTGCACTTAGCAAAAGCGTCCTGTAACTGGTCAATAATCTCTGCTTTCTTTTCTTTAGAAGACACCGTCTTTACCCCCTAAAACCATGTTGACATCCCTTAAAAATAAGTCCTTGTGCCTGCCGCACAAGGACCATACCAGTATAAATCCCTTTTCCTCGGCAGGCATACTAATTAAGCCTTAACGGCACCCGCTATCTCAGGATAACTCACTATTAATATAAACTTATTAAGTTAACTAATCAAGCCCTTTTAGCCTGACCTGCTAATACTATTAACCGGAACTCAAGTCAAGGGTGGGTTTAAGGTCAAGCTCTATACTGGGCCCCATCGTTGTCGTTAGGAAAGCAGTTTTGACATACTGCCCCTTAACCCCGCTGGGTTTAGCCCTGAGCACCGCCTCAATTATCGCGGTCAGGTTGTCCATTAGCTTTTCATCTTCAAAACTGACTTTACCCAGAGGTAGATGAATAATAGCCGTTCTGTCCAGTTTGAACTCTACTCGACCTTTACTGGCATCACCTATTACTCGGGGCAGGTCATCAGCGGCAACCACTGTTCCTGATTTAGGGTTAGGCATCAATCCCCGCCTCCCCAGAATTTTCCCCAGCTTACCTACCCTGCTCATCATATCAGGAGTGGCAATAGCGGTATCAAATTCCAACCAACCAGCCTCAATCTTCTTAACCAGTTCATCACCACCGACAAAGTCAGCACCGGCAGTCTCGGCAATTTTTTCCGCCTCACCCTGGGCAAAGACTAAAATGCGCACTTTCTTGCCCAGCCCGTGAGGCAAAAGGGCTACACCGCGCACCTGTTGGCTGGCATTACGAACATCAACGCCCATGCGAAGATGAAGCTCCACAGTCTCGTCAAATTTAGCATGAGCCGCCTGCTTAGCCAGCTTAATAGCCTCATCAGGAGCATAAGCCTTCGTCCTGTCTACCAGCTTGACTGCCTCCTGCTGATTCTTACCATGTTTTGCCATCTTATTGCTCTACCTCAATTCCCATACTTCGGGCAGTGCCCTCAATAATTCGCTCGGCTGCCTCAATAGTAGTTGCATTCAGGTCCTTAGCCTTAAACTCAGCTATCTCACGAAGTTGAGCTCGAGATAACTTGCCCGCCTTTTCCCGACCGGAGGCACTGGACCCCTTCTCCATACCTAACGCCTTCTTCAATAAATCAGTTGTTGGTGGTGTTTTGGTAATAAAAGTGAATGACCTATCCTCAAAAACAGTTATTTCCACAGGGACAATAGAGCCAGCCTGTGACGAAGTACGTTCATTATAATCTTTACAAAAAGCCATAATATTAATCCCGTGCTGTCCCAAAGCCGGACCTACCGGGGGCGCCGGGTTTGCCTGTCCTGCTTGAATCTGTAACTTAATGATTGCTTTTACCTTTTTTGCCACCTGCGTCTCCTAAAATAATCTAAAGCTTCTCCACCTGCAAAAAGTCAAGCTCAACAGGTGTATCACGCCCGAAAAGGGAAAGAAGCACGGTAACTTTCCCTCTATCTGGCTTGATGTCATCGACTACTCCGACAAAGTCAATAAAGGGACCATCGGTAACCCGCACGCC
>DATKVW010000191.1:0-3332 GCA_035529875.1 Dehalococcoidales bacterium
GATGACACGGGATACCTGGTGTGGGCAAGGGAGCATGATTATATTCTAGTCAACCATGATAAGCATAGAGATGCAAAGACTAAGTATTCTTTCTATTCGGAGATGTACTATCGGGGAGGGAGAGTAATCCGAGTTGGTAAACCAGGACAACCAACACTACGTCTTCTTGGTTGCATACTAGCACAACGTCATAGGTGGTCAGCAGAGTTTGCCGCTGATAGTGGTGAGGCTGTTGTGCATCCCAGCGGATGTCATTTCAAAAACGCCTGTGAACTATTGGAACGTAGTAAATATAAAATGCGGCTTCCATTTGAAGACCCCTCTATCCCATTGAAACACCGGCAACCATTGATGAGGAAACCCAAAGTAAAACGCAAGTTACCTTCCGAAGACCAATCGGGCCCCATGTTATAGGTTGACACGGACGAAGATATTGGCATATAGTAGTCACCGTGGTTGGTGTGTCAAATAAATAATCTCCTATTTCATTGTCTTTATTCATATCTCTGCCTTTTGCAAAACACGGTTCATTTTCCCCCACGCTTTAACCTCTTCATAATCGCATCCATATAAATTCTAGCCAGGTTTTTCCCGTGCTTGGGTATTCGTTCCTGCTTTTTCTTGAGCTTCTTTTCGCGGCGTTGCTGTCTTGTTTCTATCTTTTCATTGCTCATGGGTATAACCCTATCCCCTTTATCCCCTTCCCCTTCCCAAGGGGAAGGGGAAGTAGTTTTATAAGAGAGGCGAAGCCTCTCTTCAACTTACCCTTATTTTTTACGTGTTAGAAATACCTCGTCTTTTTAGTTTTCTACCCTTTCATCCCCTTTTAGGGGGAGTGCAGATAAGAGAGGGGCGAAGCCCCTCTCTACATTCTCTTCCCCCTCTCCTTGCTTAAATCCAAAGGAGAGGGGGACAAAGGGGGTGAGGTTACCAAATCCTCAGCCAAATTCTTGCGCAACTCAATGATGCGGTCGCGCAACAGCGCTGCCCTTTCAAACTCCAGGTTTCGGGCAGCGGTTTTCATCTGTGCCTCAAGTTCCTTGATGAGGCGGGCGATATCCTCCTTAGCGATGGGTGTGGTAACATAGGGAGTGCGTGTCTCAGCTACCACCTTCACCCGTTCCGTAATATCTTTAATTGCCTTCTTTATTCCCTGAGGAGTGATATTATGTTCTTTGTTATAGACCTCTTGAATCCGGCGGCGGCGCTGCGTTTCTTCTATAGCTCTGGTCATAGAGTTGGTAACAGTATCGGCGTACATGATAACGTGCCCGTCTATGTGGCGTGAAGCTCGTCCCATAGTCTGGATTAAGGCCCCCTCCGACCTCAAAAAGCCTTCCTTATCGGCGTCCAGGATAGCCACCAGGCTCACTTCGGGCAGGTCAAGTCCTTCCCGGAGCAGGTTTATCCCCACCACCACATCGTAAACCCCGAGGCGGAGGTCGCGCAATATCTCTACCCTCTCCAGGGTATCAATTTCGGAATGGAGGTAATGGGTTTTTATCCCCATCTCTATCAGGTAGTCAGCCAGTTCTTCTGCCATCCGTTTGGTCAGGGTGGTTACCAGACAGCGCTCCCCTTTGTCCACCCGGCTCTTTATCTGGTCAAGGAGGTCGTCAATCTGTCCCTTGGTGGGCTTAATCTCAACTGTGGGCTCAAGGAGACCGGTGGGACGGACTAGCTGCTCCGCTACCTGCTGACTGTGCTGGTATTCATAATCGGCTGGTGTTGCCGAGGTGTAAACAACCTGATTGACCCGTTCCATAAATTCATCAAAGTTTAGCGGGCGGTTGTCCAGGGCTGAGGGCAGACGAAAGCCATACTCTACCAGGGTTTCCTTGCGGGAGCGGTCACCGTGATACATACCCCGAATCTGGGGCAGGGTCATGTGCGATTCGTCAATGAACAGCAGGAAATCGTCGGGGAAGTAGTTTATCAGTGTCCACGGTGGACTCCCCGGCGCCCGTCCCGACAGGTGGCGAGAGTAGTTTTCCACGGCGTGACAGTATCCCGCCTCCCGGAGCATCTCAAGGTCGTAGTTGGTTCTCGCCTCAAGTCGGGCTGCCTCCAGCAGCTTGCCCTGCTGATTCAGTTCGCTTAGTCTTTCGGCTAACTCCTGCTGTATGTTTTCAATAGCCTGCATCAGCTTGTCATGGGAGGTAACGAAGTGCTTGGCGGGGTAGATATCTATTGATTCCAGCTCGGTCAGCAGCTCGCCGGTTAGCGGGTCTATCTCCACAATGCGCTCAATATTATCGCCGAAGAACTCTATCCGCAGGGCTAACTCCTCGTAGGAGGGCTGAATCTCCAGGGTATCGCCGCGAATGCGGAATTTGCCACGGGTGAAGTCGATATCGTTGCGCTCATATTGCATATCAACCAGCTGGCGGACGACTTTGTCCCGGCGGTAGCTGTTACCCCGCTTCAAACTCAGGACAAAGCTGCGGTACTCCTCGGGTTCACCGAGGCTGTAGATACAGGACACCGAGGCGACGATAAGCACATCACGGCGCTCAAACAGGGCACGGGTAGCGGCATGGCGCAGCTTATCAATCTCCTCGTTGATATCTACCTCTTTCTCAATATAGGTATCGGTGCGAGGAACGTAGGCTTCGGGCTGGTAGTAGTCATAGTAGCTGACGAAGTATTCCACGGCGTTATTGGGGAAGAACTCCTTGAACTCGGTGCAGAGCTGAGCGGCTAATGTCTTGTTGTGGCAGAGAACCAGTGTTGGTCGGTTTACCCGGGCAATGGCATTAGCCATGGTGAATGTCTTACCGCTACCGGTAACCCCCAGCAGGGTCTGGTGCTTGAAATTCCTGTCCAGTCCCGCCACCAGCCTGTCCACCGCCTGGGGCTGGTCACCGGTCATCTTAAAATCGGAAACTATTTCAAAGGGTGGCATAACTAAACTCCCAAGAATAGTATATCTCTTAACATAAAAGGCTTCAATTAGAGGTTATTTATTGACCTCACCCCCTTATTCCCCCTCCCCTTATTAAGGGGAAGGGGATACAGGGGATAGGGTTCTAAACAATTTTAAATAAACCTTTTGACCATAGATGAGTGAGATGTTAAAATTGAGAAAAGGTTCTAGTTGATGAGGGTTTATAGATGTCAGGGCATTCTAAGTGGTCTTCAATTAAGCATCAGAAAGGGGTAACTGATGCCAGACGCGGTCAGCTGTTCACCAAGCTAACCCGTGAGATTATAGTGGCTGCACGTGAGGGGGGCAGTAACCCCGAAGCAAATTTTCGACTGCGCATAGCTACACAGAGAGCCCGCGATAATAACATGCCCCTGGAGAATATAGAAAGGGCTATCAAGCGAGG
>DATKVW010000192.1:0-7235 GCA_035529875.1 Dehalococcoidales bacterium
AATTAGCATTATTTGCTCAGGTTTATCTTGTTGTAGCAATCTCTGCAGTACACCGGTCTATCATCGCGGGGCTGGAATGGTACTTCAGTCTCTTTGCCACATTCAGCACATATCGCAGGAAACATTTGGCGTCTGGAGCCGTAGCTACTGTTTCCGTAACGCTCTGCTTTCCTTGCCTGGCGGCATGCTGGACAGCGCTTGGGCTCGTTAGTGTAGCCTTTGGATTCGAAGAACTCTTGTTCCTCAGCGCTGAAGGTGAAGGTAGCACCACAATCAGAGCACTGCAGTGACTTGTCCTGAAAACTCATGGATGACCTCCTCTCTTATATTGGCCGGTTAGAGTCTCAGTCATCCAACACCCGAGTAACTATGAGGTAACTTACAGTAGAGTAAATTTAGGGCAACCCGGAAAAAGTATTAAATAACCTAATCTAAAACCACCACTAAAAGAATACACTAAGGGACTCTCTTTGTAAAGGGCAGTACAGAATGTATTCCTGCCGGCTAAGTAATAACAGTGTGACGAATTATATTATGTAGAGTAATATCGATGTTGATTTTGGCTGGGTAATGCAACTGCCAAATTAGTGGACATGGAGGAATATTTCGAATAACCGGAGCAACTGTGTAACTGGCTATTTTAGGGTAATACGCTTATCAATGGCTGGGGAAGAAGGATTCGAACCTTCCCTGCCGGATCCAGAGTCCGGTGTCCTACCGCTAGACGATTCCCCAGCACTGCCAAAAATTATAGCACTAAGCTTATGTTTATGACAATGACAGCATAGAATAGAGATTATTTATTAACCTCACCCCCTTAATCCCCCTCTCCTTCTTGAAGGAGAAGGGGAAATGATTTTGTAAGAGGGGCTAACGCCCCTCTTACACACCCCTGATTAACAGAACTCCCGTTATTAAAAAGGAGGGGGAATTGGCTAGGGAAGATAAGCTTCGCCTCTCTTAAAAACTCGTTAGTCTAATCCCCTCCAAAGGATAGGGAAAGAAAAGTAAAAGAGGGAGTTCGCCCCTCTCTTATCTACACTCCCCCTTCCATTATTAAGGGAAGGGGGACAGGGGGATAGGTTGTTAAACAATCCCGTAGCCTTATTTGACAGAGCAGGCTTGACCATCTATGCTAAAAACTACCGGTTAGTTAAGAAAGGAATTATCGCTTTGGCTGACCTAAACACCTTACAACAAACCCTGGGCATCCATTTTAAAGACCCTTCCCTACTGGAACAGGCGCTGGTGCACAGTTCCTATGTTAACGAGAACCCCGGCTTGGCTTTAGCTTCTAACGAACGGCTTGAATTTCTGGGGGATGCCGTTTTAGGTCTGGTGGTCGCTGAAAAGCTGTATCAGGATTCCCCCCATCTTAATGAAGGAGAAATGACCAAACTCCGGGCTGCCCTGATTCGCCAAACTACCTTATTCCATATAGCCAGAGACATCAGTCTTGGCGATTACCTCTACCTGGGAAAAGGAGAAGAGGCAAGCGGTGGACAGCTTAGGCCGGTTAACCTGGCTGGAGCTTTAGAAGCCGTGATTGCCGCTGTTTTCCTTGACCAGGGGTCAGACATCACCAGAGACTTCATCCTGAGGTTACTGGGTAAAGAATTACAGAAAGTGGTTAACCGGGGTGCTGAGCCTGATTATAAATCCCAGCTGCAGCATCTTACCCAAGCCAGACAACAACAGGCACCCACCTACCAGGTGATAGAAGCAGAGGGACCAGACCACAACCGGCGGTTCACCATTGAGGTAAGGGTAGGTGATACCGTGCTGGGCAAAGGGACGGGTAAAAGCAAAAAACTGGCTGAAACTGAAGCTGCCCGCTCAGCGCTGGAACAACTTTCCCCCGACTTTACACCGTAGCCACTCTTTGCTAAACTTCAATTAACAGCACCTGTAATCCAACGCCCAAACAGAGGTGTTATCATGGGAAAACGAGACTACAGACATAGAGAACCGAAGAAATCCAAAAAGGATGCCAGGAAAGTATCGGCGACTACTATCCTACTACCTCCGACGACTGTAGAAGTAATTAAGAAGAAACGAAAAGAAGAGGAGGAGTAAGGTAGATAGCAGCCTACCGGCAGCTTTACAGTAGTGGTGAGTTAAAGACCCGGGTTGAGACAGCCAGAGCAATTCTGGAAGAATGTCACCTATGTCCTCGTCACTGTGGTGTTAATCGTTTGGCTGGTGAAAGCGGAAAGTGCCAGGTTACCCAACAGGTTGTAATCTCCAGCTACGGTCCTCACTTCGGGGAAGAAGCACCTTTAGTCGGTAGGCATGGCTCAGGAACCATCTTCTTCACCTGAAGGTAAATCTTAGGGTGAATGATGAGCGATTTAGCTTCAGTGCAGATAACAGTATACGGTCAGGTTCAGGGGGTCTTCTTCCGCGCCTTTACCGCTCAACGAGCCAGGGAGCTAGGTCTAACCGGATATGTGCGCAATCTACCAGACTGGAACTCAGTTGAGGTAAACGCTGAGGGAGAGAGAAAGCAATTGGAAAAGATGATTGATTACCTCAAAGTAGGACCGCCAGCAGCAAAAGTAACCAGAGTAGTAACTAACTGGTCAGGATATACTGAAAGTTACACTGGGTTCGATATAAAGTATTAGTCTGGAGCCTGCCTCAATCCATAGCACTGGTCGCTGTTAAGAAGACACGATAAAAGCTCAGCAGAAGTGCGATAGGTATCCCCACCACGCCACTCTCTTAGCTGCTCCCCCAGTTCCTCCAAACCAAGAGGTTGATTGCCGTTAGCCAGAAAAAGGCGGAATATGCTCTCCAATATAGGCAGCCTATCGGTGATAAAAGCCGGATTTTTGGAACAGCAATCTCTAATTGTAGTCACAATGTCATCAGCCGAAATCTCTCCCTCTTTCAGTTGCTCACGACACTTAGCGCACAAGCTAGTCTGAGCTAAGGCAAAAAATGAGCGACTATTCTCCTGATACCAATTAAAATCAATGAACCAGCGTGGGCTAACTTGTTCCGTAGTTATGTCCTCTTCAATCATAAAACCTACTTTCCGCAAAAATGCTAAGTCTCAAACCCTACTTTAGCTATCTCAATCAAGTTAAGGTAATCTGTTTTCAGCTTCAGCGCTGCTGAAGCTTCACAATCTACTTCATAAGGCTCACCAACAAATACCTTGTCATATTCCTCAACCTCACCCTGGGTGGGGTCATCCTGGGCGACAAACTTCTGGCGAGCCTCTATAATTCCCAGGTCAAAGGGTAAGGTGAAATAGAGGTCAGTTATCACCCTTTCTATTCCCAGGCTATACAAATCCCTCCATCCCCCCTGCGCTCCACCTCCATATTTGCTGCTCGGCAACAGACTGAGCAGATTCATAAGGCTAAGGCTACCCATATTATTAACTACCTTCAGTGGTGCCACTGTTATCAGGTAGTCGCTGGACAGGACAACATTAGGTATCCAGAAGGTAGGTACCACCAGAGCTTTGGGCAGAGGATTATCCACCTCCACCCAGATACAATCCTTTACATCCAGCGTTAATACTCGTGGGAAATTATAGCCTAGCGCCTGATATATCGGGTTCACCGGACCACCATCAGGGGTGCCCTCGAGTAGAAGAATATCAGCATCACTTATTTGCCTGATACCCTCTATTATCGCCGACAGCATATCCCGACTGGTTGACACCGGATATGATACCGGATAACAGGCGCTGGGTTTAATCAGAACCCGCCGTGCCCTGGATATTGCTGTCGGTGCCTCAAAAACAAACTGCGAAGCCTCAAATATCAACTTGTTCCTCACTCCAATCCAGCATTATTACCTTAACCAAGTCTCCCTTCTCCACTCCCGCCTTATCCTCAGGAACAATCACCAGCCCGTTGGCTAGACTCATAGAGGTCAGAATCCCCGAACCCTGAGGACCGGTTAGTTGAGCAAAGTACCGACCATTACGCTTCCTGACGATAGCCCGGGCAAAGATGCAGCGTCCGTCAGTATTCACAATAGAATTTTCTATCACTGCCTCTATAACAGGTTTAGCCCAGTTTTTCTTACCCATCATCTTAAAAATAGCCGGGCAAACGAATAGCTCAAAGGTGACCATAGAGCTGACCGGATTACCCGGCAGACCAAGATGAGGTATGTTTTTAGTTTTGCCATCCTTAGTAAGTCCCCTGAGCGTGCCAAAGGCTAGAGGTTTACCCGGCTTCATCCGAACTGTCCAGAAGGCAATTTCACCCTGTTTAGCCAGAACATCCTTAACCACATCATAGTCCCCGAGGGAGACGCCGCCACTGGTTATCATTATATCAGCATCCAGACCCTGGCGAAGCCGGGACACCAGAGAATCTTCCCTATCTTGAGCTATTCCCAACATTTTGGGTATGGCGCCATAGCGCTGAACCAGGGCAGCCAGACTATAACTATTACTATTATATATCTTACCGATGGGAAGAGGTTGACTAAGGTCAACCAGCTCTTCCCCGGTTGCCAGAACAGCCACTACCGGACGGCGAATAACCCTGACCGTACTACGCCCCAACGAGGCTAAAACACCAACCTCGGCAGGTCTGATTACCGTTCCCTTACTTAATACCAGTGAACCGGTAGCAACATCCTCACCCGCTCGGCGAATATTCAAGCCAACCCCTGCCTCTTTTAAAATGCCTATCTCGCCGGAGTCCCCCGGTCGTGAAGTCTCATCGGTATCCTCGAACTGCACTACACTATCAGCACCCTTCGGCACCGGTGCCCCGGTCATAATGCGAACCGCCGTCCCCGACTCTACTTCACACCTGGCAATGGAACCAGCCGGAACAGTTTCAATAACCCGCAGAAATCGTGGCGACTTTTTACTTGCCCCACCAGTATCCCTGGACTGAACCGCATAGCCATCCATAGCCGAATTATCCAGAGGAGGAATGCTTAAGCTGGAATACACATCCTCAGTCAGAACCTGCCCCAGGCAGTCCAGAATAGGACATTCTTCCTCCTCCAGAACACTCACATAACTGAGAATCTTCTCCAGAGCCTGCTCAACACTTATCATCGTCATTCCTGATTAGTTCCTTTGCCTTCAGTAAATCAGCCTTGTTATTGATATTGAAAAAACTCAAATGCTCCGGGTCAAACCGGTCAATCTCCTCAGTCTCTACATACCTCACCTCGACCAGAGCGAAAAGCTCACTAACACTCAGTGTATCCTGTTTAATCAGCCGTTTAATAGAAGCCAGGCAGCCCCTGGAATAGACGGCATGAAGCGGTTCCACCAGTCTCCCCAGCCGGGGAATTACCAGGTCAAAGCCAGCCGAAATTTGCACCATATAACGCAGCAGGGCTTGGTTCAAGAAGGGCATATCACAGGCGACAACAAGGTTGTAGATTGAACTGGATGCTGTCAGACCGGCGAAAATACCGCCCAAGGGACCTTTGCCGGGGTAGGTATCAGTTACTATCCTCAACTTTGGGTAGCCAGTAGAGCGAGGGAAAGCTTGCTCTCCCGCAGCCGTAACTATGATAATGTCACTATCAAAAAAACTGATAAGCGACACTACCCGCTGTAATAAATTTTTATTACCAATAGTCTCTAATGCCTTGTCCCGTCCCAATCGCAAACCCTTCCCGCCAGCAAGAACGTTACAACTTATATCCAAGGTATACTTCTCAACCCTGTAACCTCACCCCTATACTATTCTACCACCACAGTCAATAGCCCCTAGCTAAAAGGTAGAGCTAGTAAGGGTATTCACGACCCTGTAACAAATTGTCTCGGCATTTAACTCAATAAATGAAGGGAAAGGTTGATAAATAACCTCAACCACGTCTATAGGGCTGGTTTCAAAACGATAATCTGAGTCTTAGCCGGTAGCTCCCCTTGCTTAAACTCCGCCTCATTAGCCGATGATAGGACTATATTCCCCTTCCCCTGTAGAAATTCGTCTACACCGGCTATCGGCAAAAAACATTTATTGGTTTTATAGTGCATGGGGATAACTACCCCGGGCGCTAATCTATCACAAATCTGACTGGCAACCTCAGCATCAATCGTAAAATAGCCACCCACTGGAACAAGCAATATATCTACCTCACCCAACTCAGCCAACTGCTTATCACTAAGCGAGTGCCCCAAATCACCAAGATGACAGATTCTTATCCCGTCCACCTCAAAGCAAAAGATAGTATTTTTACCTCTCTGCTGTCCCTGAACACTATCATGGTAGGTAGGAATACCCCTAAACTCTACTCCTTTGACTTTTGCTGTTTCCCTAACTACCTCAGGGTTACCCTTAACTGCCGTTACATTATTATGGTCACTGTGCTCATGACTCACCGTAACAATATCAGCCGACTCATCTATTTCACCATATCTAATCTTCTCATCAGTGTTATAGGGGTCAGTAATTATTTTTATCCCGGTATCCGAGGTAATCGTAAAGGAAGCATGCCCCAGCCATTTAATTTTCATGATCTAAACTCCCCTCCCACCTGTTATTTAGCCAGAGACAGGACAAGGTTTACCAAGGTGCGTACCGGCACTCCGGTAGCCCCTTTAACCAGATAATTGCGCTCCTTATCACTGAGACTGGTGCCAGCAATGTCCAGATGAACCCAGGGGGTATCAACAACAAATTCAGCTAAAAATTGAGCTGCAGTAATCGCCCCACCGTATCTACCACCAATATTTTTAATATCGGCGACATCACTCTTGTTTTGCTCCTTATACTGCTCATACATTGGCATCTGCCATATAAGCTCCCCAGCCCCAACCCCAGCAGCAATCACCTTATCCACCAGTTCCTGATTATTGGTAAAAGCGCCAGTGCATACATCACCCAGGGCCACCCGGCAGGCTCCGGTCAGGGTAGCCACATCAACTATAGACCCGACATTGTGCTTCTTAGCATAACCCAGGGCATCAGCCAGGATAAGCCGCCCCTCAGCATCGGTAGAGATAATCTCAATAGACTTGCCATTCATAGCTGTCAGGACATCACCCGGCTTTATAGAATTTCCACCGGGTAGATTCTCGGCACAGGGAATAAGAGCCATAACATTAATCTTCGGCTTAAGCTGAGCTATAGCGCTCATAGCTACCATAACTGCAGCACCCCCGGCCATATCCCCTTTCATCTCTTCCATCCCCTGTGATGGCTTTATGGAAATGCCGCCGGAATCAAAGGTTATTCCCTTTCCCACCAGGGCGATATCAATTTCATCAGAACCACCTCCTTTATACTGAAGAA